>CAYOON010000060.1:0-5170 GCA_964405595.1 uncultured Lachnospiraceae bacterium
CCCCGGGACTTGGCAGAAATTCCGACCGGCGGATCAGCTCCAGCAGAATCAGATTCAGATCGCAGCCCGCCATATAGGCGGATCCGAAGCGGGTGTCGGTGATCTCCCGGTAGATGTTCTCGATCCGCCAATCCACGCTGCCCTCCCCGCTTCGGATCACCGCTGTCTTGATCATGCCGGACAGCATCCGGATGGATCTGGCGTCGGAATCAGCCGAAAGCTCCTCGCCGTCCTGCCCGGGGGCGGACAGCGACGGGGGAAAGCAGATCTCGGTAACCTCGGGCAGGGAACAAGATCTGTCGATCACCCATCCGTGCGGCATGAATCCGGCAAAGAAGATCACGTCGCCGGGACCGAGTTCGTAGCATTTTCCGTCCGCGATGTAGAGAATCCGCCCCTTGCGGATCAGATTCAGTTCGCAAAGCTCGTGCATATGGAAGCCCAGCACAGGGGGCATTTGATCGACAAAATTCTTCGGGATTTCGCCGGGAAGCAGTTCCTGAAGCGATTCGGGATGCGCGGATTCCGACGTTTCTTCCGCGCCTCGCAGATCGGGGGATTCCTCGCCGTCGTAGTAGGTGACCTGACCATAGTTCTCGATTCTGTCCACTATGTCGTCATTTTGCCCGATCACCGTCTTGCGGTTGACGTAGATGGGCAGCGTGCGCTCGGAATATACGTCCTTGCGATAAAAGAGCTTGCATACCGTGTTCATCCGAAATCCCTCCTTTACGACGATAGTATACATCTTTTTCGCGGTTTTGTCAAGGGTGTTTTTCGGTTAGCAGGGCAGCCACGGAGGTGTATAAAACAAGCTCAATTTCTCGAGCACTTTTCGGCATCAATCGCCAGCACGAACATCAGAGCGCAGAGCGCATCCTGCGGCTGCACGACATCAATTACATAGGTATCCGTCCAGTTGAAGAGCTGCTTCGATACGGTCGCAACCCGATTCCCGTAGGCGCTCATGACCGTGTAATCCCATTCGAAGAAGTCTCCGTCAATATGCCAGCCGTTGCAGTCGATGTTGTATTTCGGCTTGAAAAACGTGAATTCCTTGCTGATACAGCCGATGTAGCTGCTGCCGAGGTAGAGTTCAAACTTCGGAAGGAAGGTGAAAATCCGTTCCTTGACGGTTCCGACCTCCATCCCGCGGGAATCAAAGATTTTCAGACAGTGCCCCCATGAAAGCTGTCCCCTTACAACATAAACCGTATTACCGGCTTCGTCGTAGATGTCGTAGCTGTCAAACCACGAAAACAACCGCTGCTTGAATAATAACTTCATGTGTATCCCTCCTCATCAAATCAAAAAGGACTGCCGTATTTCGCGGCAGCCCTTTCCGGTTTTGCATGTTACTCTTCGCTTCTCTCGGGGTTCTTGCTTGCGAGATAGCCGGAGATCAGATCGCCGATGTCGATGCCGGTAGCGGTTTTGACGGCGTTGAATACCTGATCGGAGGAGTTGGTGACCTCCCGCATCAGCTTGGTGGTGTTGTCGCTGCCGTACATGGTGATGCTGTCCACATTGGCAAGAGGTTCTGCGATGTTCTTCGCCATCTCGGGGAGAACTGCCAGAATCATTTCCAGCACAGATGCTTCGCCCATCTTCTTCTGCGCCAGAGCCTTCTTCTCGATGGCTTCCGCCTCTGCAAGACCCTTCGCGCGGATACCCTCGGCTTCCTGCTCCATGGCGTACTTGAGCGCCTCTGCCTCTGCCTTCTGTGCCAGAGCCTTCTGCTCGGCCTCGTAGCGCTGTGCCTCCGCGTCCTTCTGACGGCGGATCAGATCGGCTTCCGCTCTCTTCTCGGCTTCGTACTTCATAGCGTCTGCCTTCTTGCGGATCTCTGCGTCCAGTCTCTTTTCCTGAAGCAGGATCTCCTTCTCGGCAAGCTCGGCTTCCTTCTCACGCCGCGCGATGTCGGCATTGGCGGACGTGATTTCGATGGTACGACGCTGTTCCTGCTTCTGAATGTCGTAGGCTGCGTCTGCTTCCGCGCGCTTGGTGTCGGCCTTGCGCTTCATGTCGGACTGCTGTACCGACAGTTCGGCATCCTGTTCGGCGATTGCCTTCTCGGTGTTAACCTTGACGGCGTTGGATTCCTGCTTTGCCTCTGCTTCGGCGATGGCGATGTCGCGCTGTGCGTTCGCCTTTGCGATAGCGGCGGTCTTGCGGATCTGCTCCACGTTGTCGATACCCATGTTCTCGATGGTTCCGGCGTTGTCCTTGAAGTTCTGAATGTTGAAGTTTACAACCTCAATACCCAGCTTCCGCATGTCGGGAACCACGTTCTCGGTGATCTTCTGGGCGACGCCCTGACGGTCCTGAACCATTTCCTTCAGGCCGACCGAGCCGACGATCTCACGCATGTTGCCTTCCAGAACCTGCGTTACCAGCGAGATCAGCTCGGACTGGCGCATTCCGAGGAGCGCCTCGGATGCCTTGGCAAGCAGATCGGGATCGGAAGAGATCTTGATGTTCGCCACGCCGTCCACCATTACGTTGATGAACTCGTTGGTGGGAACCGCTTCGGAGGTCTTGACGTCCACCTGCATAACCCGCAGGGAGAGCTTGTCGATTCTCTCGAAGAAGGGAATTCGCCAGCCGGCCTTACCGATCAGGATGCGCTTTTTCTTGCGCAGACCCGAGATAATGTACGCGGTGTCCGGTGGTGCCTTGACATAACCGATTACCAGCAGCAGCACGACCAGTGCGACGGCAGCAATCAGGAGAATGGCAAGGGGGCTGGTAGATGGGGGTACTGCGAGCATTTGAGAATAGTACGGAAATTTCATCATTTTGATCACCCTTTCACTTCATTTTTATTTTTGACTTTCCGTAAACATTCCGTCTACGTTTTTGATTATAGCATAAATATTTTGATTTGTCAATAGGTTTTTCAAAATATTTTAAAAAATCTTTTGATTGGATTCAAAGGAGCTTGTTCAGCTCGCCACTGACCCGCGCGAACCCGGAGAGATCCAGCGTTTCGCCGCGAACGGTAGGCGGATAGCCGAGTGATTCGACCAGTTCGGTCAGCCTTTGCTTGGATAGGGCGGGGAAGGCGGTATTCAGGGCGTTGACCAGCGTTTTTCGGCGCTGACCGAAGGCGGCGCGGATCACGTCGAAGAGTAGCTTTTTGTCGGGGACGTCCACGGGGGGCGTATCGTAGAGGGCGATCCGTACCACGGCGCTGTCCACTTTGGGCGCGGGGACGAAATTGCCGGCCGATACGGTGAAGAGTCGCTTTGCCTGCCCGTAGTAGGCGATGGAGGCGGATAAAGCGCCGTAGGCGTCCGATCCGGCGGGGGCGGTCATGCGGTCCGCGACCTCCTTTTGCACCATGACGGTGATGGTGGAGAAGGGCGCGCCCGATTCCAGCAGGTACATGAGGATGGGGGTCGTAATATAATATGGAAGGTTTGCGCAGACGGCGATGTTTTCGCAGTCGGCAAACTCGGCGGCGATCAGGGCGGGCAGATCGACCTTGAGAATGTCCGAGGGGACGATCTTCACGTTGTCAAATTCGGCAAGTGTTTTGCCCAGAATGTCGATCATGGTGGGGTCGATCTCGACGGTGACGACCTTTTTATAGCGTCGGCAGAGCGCGTCGGTCAGCACGCCGATGCCGGGGCCGATTTCGAGGATCCCGGTAGACGCGGTGTTACAAGGCAGGGGGGAATCGGCGATTCTGTCCACGACGGTGGGGTTCGTGAGGAAATTCTGTCCGAATTTCTTTTTAAAGGAAGTCTGTTCTTCGCCCAAAAGGGAGCGGATCACGGAAAGATCGGTAAGTTTCATGGAAATACTGCCTTTCAAGGGGGGATTTTGCGGTGTTTTTTTCATTGTAGCATAATTTTCAAAAAAAATCAATACGAATTCGCAAAAGCGTGAAAAAATAGCTTGACAAATCGAAAAATGTGTGCTATAATAGCGAAGTCGGAACGCTGGTATGGCTCAGTTGGTAGAGCAGTTGATTCGTAATCAACAGGTCATCGGTTCAAGTCCGATTACCAGCTCCAGAAAACTCCTTGTCTGAAAGGCAAGGAGTTTTCGCTTTTTGTACGGAATTTTTATTATGCAATCAAAAGATTTTTTAAAATATTTTATGAAACATATTGACAAATCAAAAAATATATGGTAGAATTAGAAATGAAACAAGAAAGAAAGGGGGGGTCCGGGATGAAAAGAGAAATTTTGACCAAAGAGAAGTGCCTACAGGATCTGCTGCCGGAAAAAAAAGTGACGCGGGGTGCGTGGTGGACTTTGCTGTTGATTCTGGTTCCTGTTGGGATGGTGTTTGGCTTGTTGGCCTTACTTGCATCTGATGCGTTTGCAAGTGCTTTCCTGATCGGCAGTTACGTTTGTACGCTGTTGCTGATTGGGATCGGTATTGCTGTCCCCGCATTGTGCATCCGGAGAAAGTACCGCAAGATCCGGGAGAGAAGGTTTCATATTGTGCAGGATGTTCTGTTGAAGGCGGTGCCGGACGCCGATTACTGTTTACCCGCGCAAAATGACAACGGACGCCGGGATATGCTGGATTTCGAGTGTTATGGAAAATTCTTTTTGGATCGCGGAACGAAAATGCTCAGCTGCAGATACACCTACTACAAGTGGAGCGAGAACTACTATATGACTTCCAAAGGCATAATAAGCACCGCAACCCCCGGCGATACCTACTATCTGGTGATCTATGACGACGACAGAGAGAAAAAGCCTGTTATGGCCTATACGCCAAGTTCTTTGAATATAAGGAAGAAATGCCGGAGTACTTCTGATCCCGGCTAAAAAAATAATATCCAAAAAGGAGAATTGAAAATGAGAAAAGAAACTTTAACCAAGGAAATCCTGACCAAAGAAAAATGCAAAATCGACATGATGAAGCCGCCGGAGCCGGTTTTCGCATGGGTTATGCTGTCGGTACTGTTTTTGATGTTGGCCGGTACGCTCGTTCTGATGGCCGTGTACGCTACCGATACGAAAACCTATATCGTGGTAGCTGCATTGAGTGTTCTCTCGCTTGCGGCTTTCATGGTTATACCCATAATGGAATTGCTCCGTCGGAAAAAGAACCGCAGAGTCCAGGAGGGAAAGTTTCACATTGAGCAGGATGTACTGGTGAAAGCGGCACAGGATGTCTATTATCAGTTCCCCAGCCGATATGATA
>CAYOON010000060.1:5180-8841 GCA_964405595.1 uncultured Lachnospiraceae bacterium
CGGTCTTCGGGATATGCTGGATTTCTCTGGACATGGGTGCTATTTTATCGAACGCAGATATGGACGCAATATGCTGGCGAGTAACAGGGGTCGGACTTACTACAAATGGAGCAATCTCTATAAAATGAGTTCCGAAGGCGTTTTTAACACCGCAATTGAGGGAGATACCTTCTATCTGGTGATCTATGACGACGACAGGGAGAAAAAGCCTGTTATGGTCTATAACGCCAAGTTCTTTGATTACAAAGAGGAATCGTGGGAGAACGAGTGATCGGCAATTTTCACAACCGTCAGTTGAGTTTCGCTATCCGACGAATCTATTTACATTTTTCGCCTTTGTGCTAGAATAAGAGCACGGTACCGAAAAAACACAAAGGAGAGGACTCAAATGAAACAATCCATCGGTCAGATCATTAAAGGTCTGCGCAAGGAGCGGGGATTCACGCAAGAGGAGCTGGCGGAGATGCTGAATATATCCGCGCAGTCGGTTTCCAAGTGGGAGAACGACACCAGTATGCCGGATATTTCCCAGATCGTCCCGCTTGCCAGCGTGTTCGGTGTGACTACCGATACGCTGTTCGGGATTCAGGGTGTCAGCGACGAGGAAGCGGTTGAGGGGATTTTACGGGAGGCCTTTAAGCCGCTGAATGATCCAATGGAAAAAGAGGATGTGCTTCGCCGTTATGAAATCCTTCGGGAGGGATTGAAAATATACCCCAATAATATCAGGCTTTTAGTGAACTGTTTGGAATGCGGGAATTCAATCTGCTATCCGGAAAATGGTTACTGCAATCCGGAAAGCGGGAAAGAGATTTACCGGGAATGCGTGCGCATGGCGAATCTGATTCTATCCTACGGCAAGGATGGGAATGAAGTGCTGCGGGCGCACATGATCATGGTACTGCTGCACAGCGCATACGGAAATGAGGAAGAAGCAAAGGCGCACGCCATGCAGTTTCCATGGCGATGCGACATGACCGCGCAGGAAATGTATGCCTACATTGCGCATCATAAAAAGGATTACGAGACCGAGGGTGTTTACTGCGAATGGGACTTCATGTACCACTTTGAAGCCATGCTGGACAATATTGTTCAGAGGGGCTGTTCCTATGAGATGCTGGAACAGTACGAAGAGGCACTTGATTGCTTTTTCACGGCGTTGAAGCTCATTGACCTGATCTTCGGCGGTGAATCTGTGCGTCCCTCCCTGCATTATCGGGAAAGAGGCGATGTATACGCACTGATCGCTGAGGCCTATCTGAACAGCGGCAGGAAGGAGGAAGCGCTGGACTATCTTGAAAAGATGGCGCTTTACGATCTGGAGACTACCGCTTTGCCCGAGTACCGGGAGCATCAGCCTCTGCGGACGCCGCTGATGAAGCATACCCCCGCGCCCTTTTCCTATTATCCGCATACCATCAATCACGCCAAACGACTGCAAATGAAGCTGAACGCGCCGGCGTTTGACAGCATCCGGGATGATCCGCGCTTCTGGGAGCTGGTGGAGCGGATCAAGTAAATCACGCGAGAGCGGCAGGAATTTTCTCCTGCCGCTTGCTGTGTTATTGTTTCTCTCTGTATTGGATCAGCGCTTTTACCCGATCGACGATCTGCGTATATCTTTCGTCATTTTGGATTGGTTCGAGCCATTTCCAACCGTTCGGGCTTGCAATTACGTCATAGCACCATCCGTTCGGATTGGTCAGCATTTGGTAGTAAATCGAAGGGTAAATCATATAGGTGCTCCCGGATTCGTGATGAATCCAGATGTTGTACTCTTCTTTCCCGTCGGGATTATTATAGGGATTGAACCAGTTCGGCTCTGCCGTCCAAACAAAGTCTTTCAGCCATGGCGAAGCGCAGGAAAGCTCCGTGACATCGCCGATGTTCATGATGCTCTCCAACAGAGAAAGCCAGTCTTCCAATGCCGTGAAAGATGCTTCCGTGTCCCGCAGCGCGGCATAGCAGGCGGCGAGACGAAGTCCCAGAAAGAGCCTCGGTTCGATCCAGCAATCGGGCTGACCGTTCCCCGAAACGGGGTGTTTATCATCCGGTTCGAAACCGCAGAAACGGTTGAGAGTTTCCAGTTGAAAGCGAGCGAGTTTGATATTTTCCGCCGGATCGTTCAGGATTTGCATATCAATATAATATTTTCCTTCGAAGACTTTGTCCATAATTGAATGCAAATTCAGCTTTCTTACGGCGTCAAATTTATCCCACTCTTTCCGAAAGCGGTATCGGTCGAGCTTCAGGGCGTTCTGCGAAATGTCTAATTCGGGTACGTATCGATTCATGAATTCTTCAAGATGCTCTTCATTCTCTACGGTTGCCATAGTTTGTATGACGAGGTTTTTAGACCAGACGTCTTTCGAGCTGTCCAGAAATGCTTCGGCGGTCAGGCGGACTTCCGGCAGGATTTCCGGGTGACAGTAACGCCATTGATTGCCCTCTCCCCAGAACCTCCACATAGAAGAGCTGTCAAGATAGTTTCTGCGAATATCCCGGATCAGTTCGTTTATTGTGTTTACATCGAAATCCTTCTTTATTATCTCCCGGCGCAGTGCGTCAAATGCTTCCTTCGCCCGCTCCTCTTTTTCAAGCTCCGGGATACCCAGCAGGGCATCGGTAGATACAGAAAAGACACCCGCAATCGCCGGGATCAGCTCCAGATCGGGATAGGAAGTTCCGTTCTCCCAACGGCTGACCGATTGATAGGTTACCCCCAACCGCTCCGCCAACTGTTCCTGCGTCAGATCGGCTTTTTTTCGCAGATTTCGGATGTTTTCTCCTAAATACAGTTTCATTTGCGTTCTCCTTTTCCAAATAGAGATGCCTGCAAGCTCTTTTGCGACACTTGAATTATAGCATAGCCGATCAGAAAAAGCAATAACGCGTTTCTTGAGATTTTTTCTCGTATTGCGTGAGTTTTGCGCACAAAAATCCGGGGCTGCAAAAAGTTTTTTTGAAAAACGCAAATAGATAAAAAATAAAGGAAATCCAGCCAAAAGCAGGCACAAGTGCTTACCTTTGGCTGGGTTTTCTGTTTTGCTTTATGGGGATGAAATTCTTCGTTTTCCTTATATAGAGGCGTGAATTTGCTTATTCGTCCACAGATCCGTCCGGAGTGGTATCAAGGGGATTCCAGACTGCCTTTTCGGCGAGGACTTTGCTGAGCAGCTCCGACTTGAAGTAGCTGATAAAGTAGTCGCGGGAGAAGTAGTCTTCCATATCACCGGCAGTATAAACGCCGTAGTAGAAGCTGAGAACCATGGCGTTTTCGTCATAGAATGCCTGCAATTTCTCAAAATATTCGCTCTTGGTCAGCTTGATGTCGTACAGACTATAAAGGTAGTTGAGTGTCAGTTCTTCGTCGATGATCTCCTTGACCGCCTTATCTCCGCTCTCCCGCAGGGCTGCCAGATCCTCTTCGCTGATATCGTCGTAGGTGTAGTAGTCCATATAGGATTCAAGAAGCTCGTTGTACTCGGCCTCGGGATAGGAGATGACCTTGATCTTGCTGCTGACGGCTTCGTAAGCAAGCTGCGCCTTGCAGTCGTTCATCTTATATTCGGCCAGCGCCGCTATGGTGTTGTACTGACCGCCCGTATAGTCTTTAACCAGCTCGTCGGTCAGCTCGGTAGGCTCTTCGGGATCGGGATTC
>CAYOON010000061.1:0-8826 GCA_964405595.1 uncultured Lachnospiraceae bacterium
GTGAGCAGGGCGAGATAATCGTCCGCGCCGCCGTCCAGACCCGCGACCCGATCCTCAATCGCATCCTTCGCAGTCAGCATAATCACAGGCGTCTCAATCCCCGCCGAACGCATCCGCCGAAGAACCGTAAGTCCGTCGGGCTCCGGCATCATGATGTCCATCACTGCCGCGTCGTAGGCGGCGGATGAGATTTTCTCCCACGCCGCCTGCCCGTCAAACACGTTGTCCACAACGTAGCCCTCCGCGGTAAGCCGCCGAACCAGCAGCCGGTTCAGATCCCGCTCGTCTTCCGCGATCAAGATCCGCATATCACTCTAACCATGCCTTTCTCCATCCAAACAATTACTTCTTAAACTGGGGCGCGATCTCCTTCTCGTACCGCGCACAGATCGCGATCACGCTTGCCATGCCCGCGGGCTGAAGCACGTCGGTTACCGATTCGCCGCTCCAGTCTCCCGTCAGGAAGTAGGGATCATAGTAGCCGCTCTTCAGCGGTTTCGCGATGGTTTTATCCAGAACAGTCTCCATCGCGGTAAAGTAGGCGCCCGCTTTCCCGCTGACCTGTACATACTTTTCAAAGCCACGCATCAGCCAGCCCACGCACCAGCACTTGTAGATCGGGTTGCCGTTCATAGTCACCCGCTTGCCGCTTCCCGAGAACGCCAGACTGTACGCGCTGCCCGCTGTGGCCTTCGCGTGCTTCAGATAGGTTTCGTCTTTGGTGATTTCGTAGAGCAGGCAGGCGGCATAGAGGGGTGTTCCCTGATTGTAGTCGGCCTTCCAGTTGTTCTTTCCGCCGTCCAGACCCATGCTGTCGATATAGAGGGATCCGTCCCGAAGGGTATCGTACATCCATGTGTAGATTTTCGTACCCCATTCCAGATAGTCGGCATTCTCGGTCAGCTGATAAGCCCACAAAAAGCAGATGGAAATGGGACCGTTTTCACAGGTATTCTTGCCTTTGAATCCCTTATCCCAGTAGATACCGCCGCCCAGCTTGTCATCCCAGCCGGTCTTGAAGAACTCCAGCAACAGCTCTGCCTCGGTCAGATACTTCTGTTCGCCCAGCTGCACATAGGCGTTCAGCAGCTGATAGCAGATCCACGCGTTATCGTCGTAGTAGTAGTCGCCCTGTCCGCCTGCACCCGCGTTATAGTAGACAATATCCTTGAATTTGCCTGCGGGAGTTGTCAATGTAGCTACCTTCGTGCGGTATCTCGGCAGACAGTTGTCCAACATATCCACATAGTATTTCTTGGCGTCCTCGTTATCGGGGCAGACGTGATACCAGTCGGCAAGTGCCTCCAGATAAGCGCCGCAAGCCCAGACTGCCGGCAGATTTCCCGTTTTGGGATCGCCGCTTAAGACATGGGAGCGTATATTGTAGTAGTCCTTGTTCATCTTTTTCATATAAGTGTTCAGCAAGTCAATGTACTTCTCTTCTGACACTGCGGGCACGGTATCCGGAGCCTTCCCGGTGGTTGCTGCCGTCGATGCCGCGGTGGTCACGGCGGAAGTGGTCGTCTGCGCGGTGGTATCTTTCGTCGAATTTCCGTCACAGGACGCAAGTACCGGCAGGGTCATCAGCCCCGCAAGCAGAAGCGCGATCATTCTCGAAGATTTTTTCATAAAAACATTCCCTTTCATTTATGTTATTGATTTAATGTATCACATTCAATAGAAAAGCAGCTCGCGGCCGGCAAATTCAGCCCCTTGACCGCTCCAGCTCGCCGCATCCCCGGAGGATCGCGTCGGCGGCGGCGATCAGATCGTCCTCCCGGCAGCCGTCTCCCATGCTGATCCGGATGGTCGAATCGGCCTTTCCGGGGGTCAGCCCGAAGTTTTCCAGCACCGAATTTCCCTTTCGTCCGTGGGAGGAACAGGCCGATCCGTTGGATACATAGATCCCTCTGTCGGACAGATAGCGCAGCATGGTCTCCGAACGGATCCCGGGCAGGGTCAGGCTGATAATATGGGGCGCGCAGATCGCAGGCTCGTTGATCCGAAGCCCGTCAGTCCCGTCGGCAGTCCGATCGATGGTTCCGTCAGCACCGCCGAAAATCCTTGCGGCGAAGGTCTCCCGCAGCTCTCGCATGCGATTCTCGAATCCGGGCAGCTCCCTTTTGCCGTAGGCGGCCGCCTCGCCGAAGCCCACGATTCCCATGACGTTTTCGGTTCCCGACCGAAGACCGCCCTCCTGTCCGCCGCCGTAGAGCAGCGGCGCGATCCGCTTGGCGATCAGCAGTCCGTTATCGACCAGCAGCCCGCCGACCCCTTTGGGCGCGCCGATCTTGTGTCCGCTGATTGTAATGAGATCGGCGCCCAGTCGGTTATAGGGTAGATTTACCTTGAGAAAGCCCTGCACCGCGTCGGTATGGGTGATCACCGACGGCACCTTCCGCTTGGCAAGGGCGAAGGCCGACTGCACATCGTAGAGTGCGCCGGTTTCGTTGTTCACCAGCATGATAGAGATCAGCAGCGTCTCGGGAGTCAGTGCGGCATCCAGTTCGGACAGGTCGATTTTTCCGCCTGCCGTCGAAAGCAGGACGAGATCAACCGCTCCCCGATCCGAAAGCGCCCGCAGTCCCGCCAGCATAGCGGGATGTTCGCTGTTTGTGGTGATAATCCGCGGCGTTTTGCGGAAATTTTTCGCCCGAATGGCTCCGAAAATCGCCAGATTATCCGATTCCGTCCCGCAGGAGGTGAAAAACAGCCGTTTTCCTTTGGGATTTCCCGCTCCGAGGGGCAGCGCGGCATCGATCCGTCCGAAGGCGGGCACGCCCAGCGCGTCGTATAGCTGATCCCGCGCCTTTTTTACCAGAGCGGCGGCGGCAAGTCCCGGCGCGTGAAGGGAGGATGGATTGCCGAAATCCTCCATCGCCTGCCCGACCGCCTCCCTGACGCCGGGAGCCAGCGGAGCGGTGGCACTGTAGTCCAGATAGATCATATCAGTTCTTGAATTTGAACTCGTTGAGCATTCTCGCCACGTCCTCTTCGTTTCTTCCGTAGCGGTCGTTCTGGGTGGTGGCGGTATAGGTGAAGATATAGAAATCCCCGTTATGGTAGGTAATTACCTGCATATATTGCAGCGGGATCCCGGCGATATTGCCCTTGTACCGATAGATCCGGCAATCCTCGCCGTCCAGCTTGGCTTTCTCTCCGGCGGCATTTTCGTCGTCAGCTTTTGCGTCATCGGTTTTCTCACCGTCGGTTTCCTTTTCGCCATTCGTCTCGTTGGTTTTTCCGACGGTCAGGAGTTCGTAGGTGGTATTTCCCTCGCTGTCCCGGTCAAAGACATTGATAAGACCCTTCTCGTAGTCCTCCCAGTAGGCGGTGATGCTGGTCAGCTCGCCGTCGTTGGTGTAGGTCATCATCGTAATGTTGGAGTTGTCGCCGTCCTCCACATGGGCGGCGGTCAGGATCGAGTTGTCGGCGGTGTCAACCTTCCAATCCTCGGGAACATACAGGATATAGTTCACTTCCTTCGGGGACGCGGTTTTCATCCCGTCGGGCGCGCCCTCCTCACTCGTGCCGCATCCCGTCAGAAGCAGCAGCGACAGCGCAAAAATCAGTATCTTTTTCATAGTTGTGACCATTCCTTTCGTGTTTCCTCGGTTTCCCCGACTAACTTTTTTATAAAAGTTTTCGTCCACCTTTTTCAAAAGGTGGCGCGGTGGAGGGCGCGTAGCCCTCCTCGCCCGTCGCAACGGGCGAAACTCCCCTACGGCCCTTTTCTTTTTGCCAAGCTTTTTCTTTTGGGCCTGCTAGGTCAAAAGAAAAAGCGGACTAACGACACGCAGAGACAACATGGCTGCGCATTCGCAACCACTCTCGCGCCAAACCGGGACTTTCCCTTATACAGTATCTTCATTATACAAAAAAATTACCCTTCTGTCAACGGTTATTCGAAAAAAAACCAAATAATTCACAGATATTGGCTGGAATACAGGCGGGAATCGCTGCGCAAACTTTCGATAAAACAAGCATTACCGAAAGGACGACTGTCATGTCACGATTCTATCCCGCGCTGATTCTTCCCAAGCTGATTCTGCCCGTACTGCTGCTCCTTCTGATTCCGGTGTTTGCGGGTACGGCATTCCCCGAAAGGGCGCAGGACGCTGATGCCGATACCGCCATACCCGCGGAAGCGGCTATCGACGCGGACGTCGGGGAATACGTCCCCGCCATGGCGAAGGGCTCCGCCGACACCTTTCTCATCGCCGGATACGACGATGACAGCCATTATGCCGGGTCGATCCTGCTGGTCCGGCTGGATCGGGAGCATTCCACCCTGCGGTCGGTGCAGGTAGGCGGCGACTGCTACGTCCGGGATCCGATCTGTCCCGACGGGCGGCTGGGCTCGGCCTTTTCCGAGGGCTATCGGATCGCAAGAAACGACGGCGCAAACGAAAAATCAGCCAGAGAGGCGGGAATCCGCGCGCTTGTGGATATTCTGCAAAAGACGCTGGGTGTACAAATCAAGGGAAGCGTCTGTCTGGGTTTTGATACCTTCCGTACCCTCGTCGATCAGGTGGACGGCGTGGACATCGTTCTGCCCGATGACTACCGCTGTTCCGACGGACTTTCTCTGCATACCGGGTCGAACCATTTAAGCGGCAAGGACGCCATCCGTTTTCTGCGCTTCGGGGAGACGGACAAGTCGGTGAATCCCCAGAAGCTCTTTTTTACCGCCCTTTTGAAAAAGGTGAAGAAGGAGTTCTCGATTCCCAAAGCCATCTCACTGGGCTCCTTCGCCTACCGCCGTTCGGACACCGATCTTACGCTGATGGAACTGCTGTCGCTGATCCGATCGGCGCTGGACATCGAGACGTCGGAGGCACGGATCGCCCCGCTGGTAGGGGTGAAAACCGAGGTTGACGGGGTCAATGTGCAGATCGTGAACCGAAACTGGGCAAAGGATCTGGTGAACTACTATCTGGACGCAGATCAATCGGACGACACCTTCGATCCGGGGGAGCGGATGACCGATCCGGGGAACGCCGAAATCGAAGAAATCTATCGGGGGCGCGTTCCGGGCATGAACGGCTGGGGCGGCGCATACAATATACCGTCCTATCTGAAAACCGCGCCCTTCTGCATAAGTCGGAGTTCCTTTTTGTCTCCGATGTCGCTACGCAAACCGCCTGTTCGGCGCTTACCGCCGATCCGGCAGTAAGGGCGGACGGTTTGATTTTCTACCGGAGGAGATTTCATGAAGCGAACCAGAATTTTACTCCCGCTGCTTGCCCTTCTGCTGATTTTCGGCGGTTTTGTACTCGGCGGCTGCGGGAACAAAAAAAGTGCCGACTATCTCGCTTATCAGCGGGAGGGCGGCAGTTACATATGCAAAATCACAAAGGGCGACGGCAGCTACGAGGCACTGCTGGAGCTGGGGGATACCATGAAGCTGACCCTCCGCGCTCCCGAGACGCTGGCGGGCTACTGTTTCGAGGAATCGGACGGCGGGATCCGGCTATTCTGCGGGGATCTGGAGCTATCCGCCGTCGATGCGGAGCTGCCGAAGCGGATCTTCGCGCTCTTTCGTCTGTCAGAGGGAGATTTTCTGTCTGCATCCCGGGAGAAGGTATCGGGGGAGGAGATCACCGTCGTAAACTTCGCTGACGGCAAGGTTTTGCGGCTATCCTCCGACGGGACGCCCTTGATGCTGACCGACGGAGATTTGACGGTAAACGTGATCCGCAGGGAGACGAAGCCGTCTTGAGTTTATAAAACGCTTGTGAGTGAACGCCTGACCGCACGGGTAGACGTTCACTCACATTTTTGTGCAACCCAAAATCTCCGTCCGCCAAATTCGGCGAAACTTCTTGACAAATTCGGGAGAATATGGTAAAATATTGTCGCACCCCGGAACCGGGGTGTACTGAAGCGCACCATAAAACGGTGGCGGTTGTCCTTCGATCGCGTTATGACGTGAGAGGAGGAGTCGTTCTTTTGAATAAGTCCTTCTTTCACGGGGACGTCCCTTCGGGGACAGTTTGCGGAAAGGGGGATGATGCCATGTACATTACTCTGGATCAGCTTTTAGCTATACTGGAATATTCCATGGGTCTCATCACTCTTGTTGTTGGAATCGTCGCGATTCTCGGCAAGAAAAAATGAAGACAAAGAGAATTAACCGCCTTCCCCTCTAAAGTCGGCGGTTAGTTCTGTCAACCAACGAAGGGCAACCGTCATCGGTGCGCTTCTTTCATATATATTATAGCACATTTTCTCGGATTGTCAAGAGGACTTCCGCCAAATCCGGCGAAATTCCTTGACAAATTCGTGAGAATATGGTAAAATATTGTCGCACCCCGGAATCGGGGGTGTACTGAAGCGCACCAAAACGGTGGCGTTTGTCCTTCGTTCGCGTTATGACGTGAGAGGAGGAGTCGTTCTTTTGAATAAGTCCTTCTTTCACGGGGACGTCCCTTCGGGGACAGTTTGCGGAAAGGGGGATGATGCCATGTACATTACTCTGGATCAGCTTTTAGCTATACTGGAATATTCCATGGGTCTCATCACTCTTGTTGTTGGAATCGTCGCGATTCTCAGCAAGAAAAAATGAAGACAAAAAGAATTAACCGCCGGCCCTGTCGTAAAGTTGGCGGTTAATTCTGTCAAGTAGCGAAGGACACCCGTCATCGGTGCGCTTCTTTCATGTATAGTATAGCATATGATTTCTGTTTTGTCAAGATGTCCGTATATTTTTTTAAACAAAAGGACTTTACATTTGGCCGAGGCTTGGAGCGATCGCTCCAAGCCTCGCAGCGTGTTTTGCCAATAATTTATTTAATCTCCCCACGTAGACTTTTTTGCAGATACAAATCAAAAAAATTTTGCTAAAATACAATGCTTATACAGATAGTCTGTATTAACATTTCTTTATATCTCGCGATTTTCGTCATATAATATATATCAACGATTTAGTCATTGTCGAGGTGTTTAAAATGATAAATGCGCTTGAAACATCTGCCGATGCAATTTTTTGGTTATTCAATGTCCAATTAGGCGATAAATTAAACATTTTATATCCTAAAATCAACGAAGCTATGATATATAATATCATATATAATCAGACATTAAAAACAGGAAGGTGTCAGTATGTATGAAGAACTGATTGCCAAAAGATTAGCACAGTTGCGTGAGGCGAAGGGCGTCAGCGGAAGGGAAATGTCGTTGGATATGGGTCAAAATTCCAGTTATGTAAACAGAATCGAAAATGGAAAAGCCATGCCATCCATGCACGGCTTTTTATATATCTGCGAATATCTCAAAGTTACGCCGGAAGAGTTCTTCAAACAGGAAATTGAAAACCCAATCCTTCTTAACGAAGTCATATCGGAACTTAAAGATCTATCGCCCGAACAACTTGAAATTATTCGGGGGATTATCGTTAATATAAATGGGAGATAGTTATGTTAAAACTGATTAATTTGTGTTATGAGCTTGCCGGACTCTACATAACCGTTCCGGAGGGGTATGAAGTTGAATCCATACTGGAAAAATATTTCAGCGACAACGCGTTGATGATTAAACACGCCGATAAAGACTATACTATCGTTTATTATGTCGAGGATGACTGTCCGGCAACAAAAGCAAACATAATAGATACACAGAAGCGTCTGCTTGGAAAGGTATATCCGATCTATGAGATTACGGTTAACGGTCTGTTCGGATACCAAACTACCTATGACACCAAAAAACAACAATGCTTTGAAGCAAGATTTCCGTTGAAAAAAACGGATACGGGCAATACCGAGTTTGTTTTTATGATCTTCACGGTCAATAACGATATTGATGAAATCAAGGCTTCCGATGATTTCCAAAAGCTATTGAACGGGATCCGAAAAAAGGAAGATTGAGAAAATATGCCACGAGGCTTGGAGCCATTACTCCAAGCCTCGATTCTATGTTCTATTTCAACCCATCCGCGAAGGCGGTTGCCAGTTTATCGCAGCGTTCGTTATAGGGGTGGCCGTTATGCCCGCGAACCCAGACGTAGCGGACGCGATGGGGGGCGATGGCTTTCAGCAGGCGTTCCCACAGGTCGGGATTCAGCGCCGCCGATCCGTCCGACTTTTTCCAGCCCCGTTTCTTCCAGCCGACCGCCCAGCCCTTTTCCAGACCGTCGATCACATATTTCGAATCGGAGGTGAAGGTCACCTCGCAGGGCTGATTGAGCGCTTCAAAGGCGGAAATGGCGCCCATCAGCTCCATCCGGTTATTGGTGGTCGACCGCTCCCCGCCGGACAGCTCCTTCTCTGCCGATCCGCAGACCAGAATCGCGCCCCATCCCCCGGGACCCGGATTTCCCCGGCAGGCACCGTCTGTGTAAATCTCAACTGTTTTCATGGTTCTCTCCAAGTTTCGCCAGACGTTCCGATTCTGCCCGTTCCAGTTCCTTCTTCTGAATCTTGATCAGCACGATCCAGAGGTAGATCGCCCCGATCGCCGCGCCCCCGAGCAGCGAGAGCAGCAGCATTCCCGCCGCCAGAATGATGGCGACACTATCCTGGAACCATCGGAAGATGAAGAAGATCCAAAGGAGCGTATTGATCCCAAGCGCGATCGCGAATCCCCAGCCGAAGGTGATCCGCCGGGCGAAATCCTGATGAAGGTCGTTCAGCGGCAGGTCGCCGCAGTGCTCGACGCTGTAGAAGCGATCGAACAGCACGTCGAACCACTCATATCGGATGGCGTTTTTCAGGTGAGACATGATCTTCATAATGGGGCTCCTTTCCGTTTGGCGTCCGAAGTATTACAATAGTGCCATAAAACCCGGGAAAAACAGGTTGTCGAAAAAGTCATTATTAGTTTTCGACA
>CAYOON010000062.1:0-4289 GCA_964405595.1 uncultured Lachnospiraceae bacterium
CCCGGCAAAAACAGGGTGAAAGCGACGCTTCACGGTACCACCTGATCCATCCCGGGCAATAATGCCTCGGAATCTCTCTGTTCGTAACGGAACAACCCGTACGGGACTACTCGAAAAGCCTTTGATCCCGTCTGCTCCTCGGCGAAAGGCGTTCCCGGATCCCGTAAACCCGCTTTCAGCCCATGGCGGGTTCTCTCTGGACGGAACCAAGTCGGTTCAGCCGACCGATTCATTGCATTTACCTTACTATATTATCACCATTTTTCAAAATTGTCAAGAATTTTTTGAAAAAATCTTTACTTTTTTTCAAAGATAGTGTACAATAGAGGAAAAGAACGATATTTTCCGAAAGGAAAGCACCATGAATTTTCATACGATCCTCTTTGATCTGGACGGAACGATCACCGATTCGGCGCCCGGAGTCACCAACTCCTTCGCCTATGCCCTTGCCGCCTATGGGATTCATGCCGATCCCGCCGATTTGAATAGGGTGGTGGGACCTCCGCTGCACGAGTCGTTTATCCGATTCTTCGGCTTTTCGGAGACGGAAGCCTTTGCCGCCGTGGAGAAGTATCGGGAATATTACCGGGATACCGGGATTTTCGAGAACCGGGTTTACGACGGGATCCCCGAACTGCTGAATGCACTGTCGGGGGCGGGAAAGCGGCTGTTGGTCGCGTCCTCCAAGCCGCTGGTTTTCGTGGAGAAGGTGCTGGATCACTTCGGGATTCGCGCACCCTTCGAGTATGTCTGCGGCAGTGAGCTGGACGGACGGCGTACCGACAAGGCGGAGGTCATCGACTGGGCGCTCTCGCTGATCGGCGGGGGGGCGGACGGCGTACTCATGGTAGGCGACCGGGACTTCGATGTGATCGGCGGACACGCCGTCGGTCTGCCCGTTGTGGGCGCGCTGTGGGGATACGGTGATCGGGAGGAACTTGCCGACGCCGATTACCTTGCGGAAAGTCCTGCCGATCTGCAAAAGATGTTGCTTGGTTAGTGTTAGTATTAGTATACGATAGAGACTTCATTCGCTAAAACTTGTTGGTTCAGCGAAGGGATCGCCCTCCCTTCGGTCGGGCGATATGAGAGGACCTAGGGACCATCTCAAACGCCGAGAGTTCCAAAAAACAAAACCGTAGGTTTTGTTTTTGGTCCTCTCAAACTCTCCCCTCACCTCCTTGGCTGGCGACAGCTAGAAATTTGAAGTTTTGCATTCTAACTAATGTAGTATTATCGACAGATCGGGAAACACCAAAAAAGTTTCCATTTATAATAATATAGTATATTTTAATAAAGTTCTTGAAGATTCCAAAGGAACTTCTTTCAAGAAGTTCCTTTGGCCGCCGGAGGCGTTATAAATAATATGAAAGAATTGTTGCTCCCTGCGGGGAATTTTGAGAAAATGAAAGCGGCGATCCGATTTGGGGCGGATGCCGTCTATCTTGCCGGTAAACGCTTCGGAATGCGTGCTGCCGCCGATAATTTCGACGTGGACAGCTTGAAAGAGGCGATCCGCTACGCTCACGAGCGTTCGAAAAAGGTCTATCTGACCGTCAATATCACCCCGCATACCTACGAATACGCCGATCTGACTGCCTATCTGGCATCTCTCGCCGACTGCCCGCCCGACGGGCTGATTATCGCTGATCCCGGGGTGTTCGCGCTGGCGGGGGAGATTCTGCCCGGGGTTCAGCGGCATATCTCCACCCAAGCGGGGGCGGTGTCCGAGCGTGACTGCCTGTTCTGGTATAAGCAGGGTGCCACCCGTGTGGTACTGGCGAGAGAGCTGACCCTTGCCGAGATTAAGGTGATCCGTGCGAAGATCCCGGAAGAACTGGAACTGGAATGCTTCATTCACGGCTCCATGTGCGTCTCCTTCAGCGGAAGATGCCTGCTGTCCGAGCATTACATCGGCAGGGACGGCAATCGGGGACTTTGCGCCCAGCCCTGTCGGTGGGAGTACAATCTCTACGAGATCGCCGAGGTCAAGCGTCCCGATATGCGGCTCCCCATCGAGGAGACCGATCGGGGAACGTTCATCCTCTCTTCCAAGGATATGTGTACCATCGAGCACATCCCCGAGCTGATGGAGAGCGGGATCACCTCCTTCAAGATCGAGGGTAGGATGAAGTCCGCCTACTACGCCGCCGTGACCGCCAACACCTACCGCATGGCGATGGATGTTTACGCGAAGGATCCTGTGGGCTATGCCTACGATCCCGCGTGGATGCGGGAGCTGGAGTCGGTGACCCACAGAGAGTACTGCTCGGGCTACTATTTCGACGATCCGCCGAGAAACGGACAGCTTGTCACCAAGGGCGGCTATCTCTCCGAAAAGGCGTACCTTGCCACGGTGGAGAGCTACGATCCCGAAAGCGGCCGCGCCGCGCTGGTTCAGAAGAACAAAATGTGCGAGGGTCAGCCCTGCGAGCTGTTGACCCCGGGATCGGCGGGGATCCCATTTATCGCGTCGGATCTGCGGGACGAGAACGGTGAACCCATCGAATCCGCGCCCCATCCCTATCAGCACTTTTCCGTCCGCCTGCCTTTCCCGGTAAAAGAGGGAGACATTATCCGGTCGGTGTAAAGAATGGTTTGCTATTTAGTCAGACACGGCAAAGACGACGACACCGTGCGCGGAGGTTGGAGCGACCACCCGCTGACTGCGGAGGGCTTTGCGCAAGTCGCGGAGCTTGCTGAATCTATTGAAAAGAATAATGATGTGCTTTCGATAAGCCGGATCTATACAAGCGATCTCATGCGTGCCAAACAGACCGCCGAGTGTATCGCCCGGCGGATCGGAATTCCGGTTACCTACGCGCCGGGGTTCAGAGAGGTCAACAACGGCGCTCTTGCGGGGATGAAGCACGAGCGTGCGAACGCGCTCAACCCGGGAATGTTTTGGAATACCTTGGAATGGGAGCAATCCTATCCGGGCGGCGAAAGTCCGAAGGCGTTTTATGAGAGAATTTCCGCGGCGTGGGCGAGTTTTGAAAGCGAGATGCTCGGTCGGCGGGAAAATACGCTGCTGGTGACCCACGGCGGGGTGATCGACGCGATATACCATATCGTAAATGGGCAGCCCTGTTCCAATAAGGAGAAACCCTATCCCGTGCCCCACGCGAAATTGATCGCGCTTGAATATGTTGACGGCAGATGGATGGCAAAATCCTGAAAAGCGTTAGAATTGACAGAAATATGTACAAACCGTAATATTTTGTTCGATAACTTGACAAATTAAAAAAAATGCACTATAATACTCTCAACGGAGTTTTCCGTTTGTGACTATAGAATAGGAGTGGTTTTGTGGCGATCCTGATAACTCTGCTTATCATCGTTTGTCTGGCACTGGTGTCTGCCGGCGTAATTTTCGGTGAATTTTATCTTGTGAGCAAGAAGAACGTCTTTTGGGGGCTGATTCCCTCTGCCGGAGTCGCTCTTGCCTCGTATATTACCCTGCTCATTATGCTGATTGTCGACGCGTCGTGGATTGCTACCTTGTTGACCTTCGTCCTGATGCAGATCCCCGTAGTGGCAGGCGTCGGATCCATGGTCTATCTGCGCCGCAGACATCTGGATCGGCAGACAGAGGAGCGCAACCGCGAGATGCGGCTCCAGAATGCCCGCAGAATGGAAAGCGAACGGCAGGTTCGCCTGAATCTGATGCTCAAGGGCTTCCGCTGTGCGGAGAATAATATGAAAGTCGAAGGTCAGCGGGAGATCGTGATCCTGTCCAAGTCGGGACGCAGTGTCTCCGAGATCGTAGAGGCCACCGGCGCTACCGAGCGCGACGTGGAGCAGATCCTGACCGCCTTTGAGAAGTACTCCAAGCGTTCGGACACCGACGACGTGGCAACCACCGACCGCATCCTTACCCCCGAGCAGGAGGAGAGCATCGTCAACTATCTGGTGAACTCTACCCCGGCGGAAAACAATCTGTCCGCGTCCCTGCTCTGGAATCGCACCACCGCCAGAATGCTGGCGTCCGGACTGCTGGACACCAACCTGTCCTCCCGGATGATCTCCGCCTACCTTGCCCATTGGGGGCTGACCGTCCCCGAGCGGCAGGCAATCCGCTCCCGAAGCACCAATCCCGACGTGCGCATGTGGCTGGCGGGCGAGTACGAGCGGATCCGCAAGGCTGCCTACGATAAGGGCGGCGAGCTGATCTGGATCTACACCGTGACCCCTGAGAAGATCAAGGATATTTCGATGTATGTACCGAAGAATCCCATCATGCTCTGCGCCGTCTCGGTGGACGGAGCCATCGCATTCCGGGTCTACGA
>CAYOON010000062.1:4299-8776 GCA_964405595.1 uncultured Lachnospiraceae bacterium
GATTTTGTCGCCGCGCTGACCTTTCTACCCGGAAACAAGCTGTACGCTATCGTCAACGAGAACTATCCCGAGTATATGAAGACCCTCGGCAAGGATCGCCGCCGCGCCCTCTTCGACAGAATCGAGTTTTTCGAAGGAAAGTAATCCCCAAACCGATCTTTTTCGGCCGCCTGTTTTTGACATAGATACTGTCAAAAACGGGCGGTCATTTTTTGGATGGTTCATTCAAAGTTTTATGAATGATTTATGAATTTTTGTCATTCCGTCTAAAAAACTATTGACAAAAGCGATAAAAAAGTGTAAAATGTAAACTGTGATAATTTGTAGTAAATTTAGATGCCGCGAGTTTTCCGCAGATTCGCGGTGTTTATAGGGTACTTAAATTCTCTCGTACAACAAACAATATTATTAACGAAGAAAAGGGGGGTGTAAGCAATTGGAACCCATTCAGATTGCAATTACTGCTGCTGTTGGTGCCGTAGCGTTGGTGATCGGTATTCTCGTC
This sequence comes from uncultured Lachnospiraceae bacterium, assembly GCA_964405595.1. Classification (GTDB taxonomy): domain Bacteria; phylum Bacillota; class Clostridia; order Oscillospirales; family CAG-272; genus CAKSQF01. Next base: position 4,805 of record CAYOON010000062.1, read on the forward strand.
GGATTTATCATTCGCAAGAAGATCGCCGAAGCGAAGATCGGAACCGCCGAAGAAGAGGCGAAGAAGATCGTTGAGAATGCGGCGGTAACGGCTGAAACCAAGAAAAAAGAAGCTCTTCTTGAGGCGAAGGAAGAAATCGTCCGCTCCAACAAGGAGTTTGAGAAGGAAGTCCGCGAGCGCAGAGCCGAGCTTACCAAAATGGAGCATCGGTATGCGACCAAAGAGGAGGCGCTTGAGAAAAAGAGCGCGACTCTTGATCGCAAGGAAGAGACGCTTGATAAAAAAATCAGGGAAAACACAGAGCTTACCGCAAAAATCGAAGAGTTGAAGGCAGCGCAGCTTGCCAAATTGGAGGAGATTTCCGGACTGACCGTCGAACAGGCGAAGTCGGAGATCGTGAAACAGATCGAAGAGGAGGCGCGTTACGAGGCGGCGATGAAGCTTGCCGAAATCGAGACGCAGCTCAAAGAGGACGCGGATGATCGCGCGAAAGATATCCTGTCCCAGTCGATTTCCAGACTGGCCTCCGAGTTCGTCAGCGAGGTGAGCGTTGCGTCGGTGGCACTGCCCAACGACGATATGAAGGGAAGAATTATCGGTCGAGAGGGACGCAACATCCGTGCAGTCGAGTCTTTGACCGGCGTCGATCTGATCATCGACGACACGCCCGAGGCGATTACCATATCCTGCTTCGATCCCGTCCGCCGCGAGGTGGCGAGATTGTCGCTGGAGAAGCTGGTGGCGGATGGCAGAATCCATCCCACGAGAATCGAGGAGATGGTAGAGAAGTCCAAGAAGGAGGTCGAGGCGTCCATCAAGCAGGCGGGCGAGCACGCGATCTTCGAGACCGGCATCCACGGCATCAATCCCGAGCTGGTGAAGCTGCTGGGCAGACTCCGTTATCGGACCAGCTACGGTCAGAACGTGCTGAACCACTCCATCGAGGTAGCATTCCTTGCCGGAATGATTGCGGGCGAGCTGGGCGTGAACGTCGATCAGGCGAAGCGCGCGGGTCTGCTGCATGACATCGGAAAGGCAGTCACCCACGAGGTGGAGGGCAGCCACGCCGTGATCGGTGCGGACATTGCCAGAAAGTACAAGGAGAACCGCGACATCGTTCACTCCATCGAAGCCCATCACGGCGACGTGGAGCCGAAGACGGTTCTGGACTTTATCGTACAGGCCGCCGATGCGATTTCGGCAGCAAGACCGGGTGCGCGCCGTGAGAATCTGGAGAATTACATCAAGCGTTTGCAGAAGCTGGAGGAGATCGCGAACTCCTATCCGGGAGTTGAGAAGTCCTTCGCAATACAGGCAGGCCGTGAAGTGCGGATCATGGTCAAGCCCGAGGAAGTAGACGACAAGAAGATGGTGTTGGTCGCTCACGACGTAGCAAAGCAGATCGAGAGCGAACTCAAATACCCCGGTCAAATCAAAATCACCGTAGTCCGCGAGAGCCGCGCTAGCGATCTGGCGAAGTAATTGATAAAAGACAGGAATTCGGGGCTTTGCCCCGAATTCTTGCCTTTCGTGCCAACGCCTCCGGCGTTGTCCCGGCTGGGGCTTCGCCCCACGTTTCGGCATCGCCGAAACGTTCCCCACCAAGGGGACTTCTTGAAAGAAGTCCCCTTGGAACCTTCAAGAACTTTTCTGAAACGCCCACGTTAAAAAGTGGGCATTTCAGAAAAGTTGGGCGGTACGCCCAAAACATTCTGGTCATTTGAAGGAAAGATACTTGAATAATGCTTTCAGAAAATTTGTTTTGCTTGAAAATAGATGATTTTTCCTATTTTTTATTTCAATTGGAAAAAGATAATGCCAGAATTGACAATGACGGTCAGGTTTCCTTTCATAAGGATAAAATCAGCATTGAATGTGGCAATGGTCCATTCGTATATGGTTCATCTTCGGGAATCGTTGATGAAATGATTCAGTATATCAAGTGGATTTTATCGTCGAACCCAATTGAATTAAACATGAGAGATCGTATTGGAGAATTTTTCTACCAAAATTGTTGTAATTTAGAAGACAATAAAAAAGTCTCGGAGTACATGTTTATATCAGGATGCGATTCCATTGTTTGGCTATACAGAATCGGTGAAAAAGAATATTGCTTTGAAGTTACCACAGGATCCCGTTTTTGTGATCCTGAAACAGCTTTTCAAAAAATCCATGGCGGACTACTCAATGAAGAAGACCTGAAACGGTGGTCGACTGAATTGACAAGCTTTAGAAAGCTTGTCAAAGATCATGGAGCCGGTGAGGAAGAATAGGTATCGCGCTGAAATATTTGCAATAAGTGGAACTTTTCCGGAGAATTATTTGAAACAATATTACAAAAATACCCCAATGAAAGGTGGTAAAATCTATGAACGAATATCGAATCCTCTGTCTCGGTGACGTGGTCGGCACCGAAGGCGTCACGCTCCTGTCGGCGAAGCTGTGGCAGATCCGCAAAGAATACGCGGTCGATCTGGTGGTCGCCAACGGCGAGAACGCCGATCCCGGCAACGGAATCACGGCTGCCAGTGCCGAAACGCTGCTCTCCGCCGGAGTGGACGTGATTACCTCGGGGAATCACATCTGGCAGAAGAAGGATATGCGCGCCTATCTGGACGAGTCGCAAAGCATCCTGCGCCCCGCCAACTACCCCGATCAGAACCCCGGCAAAGGCTATACGCTGATCGACGCGAACGGCGCGCGAGTGCTGGTGATGAATGTGCAGGGTACCGTTTTCATGGAAGCGCTTGCCGACCCCTTCCTTACTGTGGAGAAAATCCTCTCCGCCCATCAGGGGAAGTACGATTACGCGGTTCTGGATATCCATGCCGAGGCAACATCGGAGAAAATTGCCCTCGGGCGCTATTTTGACGGCAGGATTCATGTGGTTGTCGGAACCCACACCCACGTCCAGACTGCGGACGGGCAGATTTTCCCCGGCGGAACCGGTTACATTACCGATCTGGGCATGTGCGGATCCGAAAACGGTATTCTTGGCGTCGCTACCGAGTGTATTCTCGATAGAATGCGGTATAAAATGCCGGTGAAGTTCCTTCCTGCCACCGGGAACGCAAAAGCACACGGTTGTTTGTTTGGTGTTAATGCACAAAACAAACATGTTAATTTCGTAAAAAGGGTAGAATTTTAAGATATTTTAGAGAAACTATTGAATTTTTGAAATAAAAAAAGTATAATAAAGCTGTTAAGTTTTTAGCATTTTGAGTATGAAATAAGAGAAAGCGAGAGCTTCTTTTATATTGAATTCCGACGTTATTGGACGGATAATACGGGATTCGGAACATCAGAAAGGTATGGTATGTAGTATGGAAATTTTGAAAGTTTCTGCAAAGTCAAGTCCGAATTTGGTTGCAGGCGCGATTGCGGGCATCATCCGCGAGAGTGATTCGGTCGAGATTCAGGCGATCGGAGCCGGCGCTGTCAATCAGGCAATTAAGGCTATTGCAGCAGCCAACACTTTCCTTGTTGAGGACAATCTTTCGGTTGTCTGCAAGCCCTTCTTCACGGAAGTCACGGTTAACGAGGAAAAGCGCACTGCGATTCAGCTTGTGATCATGCGGGAAACGAAATAATACATGATAAAACGAAGATCCGATGCTTTATGCATCGGATCTTTTAGGTTGTCGTAAAACCGCGTTAGTTAGAGCGCTGAACTTCAAATCAACAATGTCGCCAGCAAAGGAGGTAGGAGCACGATGAGGGCAAAAACAAAACAGTAACCCAGCCAAAGTCAGGTATTTGTGCCCGTTTTTGACCGGGTTGATACAACAAAAAACTTCCAGATTACCGCGAACTTCATCCCGTCGGCATCTGCACGGGACATGTAGGGGGGCAAGTCCTGACAGGGGAAGCAGGAACATCCCAATGCCGACGGCGGCAGCCAAGTGAAAGGGGAGCGCCAATGCGCATAAATGCGCATTGGGGGAAGAGTGTTCGGCGTTTGAGATCATTCTT
>CAYOON010000063.1:0-8769 GCA_964405595.1 uncultured Lachnospiraceae bacterium
CGGTCAGTCCCATCTTTTTCAGGATCTCCGTCAGTTCCAGCGAGGTTTCCTGCTTGAAAACCGGTAGAACTGTGGAAAGATAGTAGGAGCCTTCATCCGGGTTTTTGATCAGATTCAGAAGGTACGATCCGGTCAAAGAGTCAAGATAGCCGGAAATATCGCCTTTGTTATTTGGCAAAAGCGCGACGAAAGCATACTTGCGGCCCTCGTAGTACTTGATAAACCCGGTCTCCCGTTTTCCCTTGAGATAGCCGCTTTTCTGCGTATTATAAAGCATGGTCACGTCGGTATCCCCGTTTGTGCCGTGGAAAACGCCATCCCGGCATTGATAGTTTTCATAAGGCTCCAACCACTTCGCGTCGAAGGACAGCGCGTTCAGCAGAGCTATGACGGTTGACGCGTCGAAGCTGTCCGCATTCGCGATTTCCGGGATCATACCCTTGGTCTTTTCGTTGCACCAGTCGTTGATGGCGTCCGCGGCATCCTTGCTTTTTGAAAAGTCGATTTCACGCATCTCGACCCCGTAGCTGCTCTCCAGCCGCTTCACAAAATCGGGATTTACGGTGAAAAAAGGCAGAGATGTCAGCCAGATTGAATTCGCCGCGTCAAGTGAGGCGGATTCGGTGGATGAAAGGGAAGCGTAGAAGCTGGAAAGCTCCTGATTCAGCTGGTCGATGTCCAGCTTGCCGCAGAGCATGGTCTCTATTTGTGCCAGCGTGTCGCCGTCGGCACCATTTGCGGTCATGGCGAGCGCGGTCATTACCGACAGGGGAGAGATCATCGTGTCGCCGCCCTGAGTGTTCCGGCATTCGGACAGAAGATTCAGCGCGAAATCGGCGTAAACCGTGGGAAAATCAGTGCCGGATGATCGATTCGCCGGAATTCCAGCTTTCGCTTCATCAGCGCAGCCGATCAGGCAGGCGGATAGCAGGGCAAGTGATAGGATACGGTATCGTTTTTTCATATTTTAGTTTCTCCCCTTCTTTTTTATTATTTTATCAGAAAAACGCCGTTTTTTCAAGCCGCATATTGTATAGATCCAATTTTGGGTTTTTGTAAAGAATAAACAAATTCGTGGCTTTATCCCACATTCTCACAGCTTCCGATAAAAATGGGCAGCGAGGTAGCGGTGTCGATGATGGCATAGACAAACGGACGGTCGAGGATGACACGCTCCTCACGTTCGGGCGGCATCCCGTTGCCGGGCATGATTACCGCAGTAACGGCGGCGGCGCGGGTGCCTTCGTTGTTCACCTCGATGAACGTCTTGTGGATTACGTTACCGATATACACGTTCCCGATTTTGGATGTCCCGAGCTTCAAAAAGTTCGCTTTTTCGGAATCGAAGGCGTCCGGTATCCCCAGTTTTTTCAGAATTTCTTTCAGTTTAAGCGAAGTCTCCTGCTTGAAAGCGGGCAGTTCCGTGTAAAGCGAATAGCTGCCTGCGTCCGGGTTGGAAATCAGATCGACGAGGTAAGATCCGGTCAAGGAAGCAAGGTAGTCTGAAATATCGCCTTCTTCATTCGGAAGCAGGGCAACAAAGGCGTAATTATAACCTTTGTAGTATTTGATAAACCCGGTCTCCCGCTCTCCTTTGAGAAAGCCGCTGTTCTGATATTCGTGAAGCATGGTCACATCAGTATCGCCGTTCGTACCGTGGAAAACGCCGGCTCCGCATTGATCTTTTTTATAGGGCTCATCCCATTTCGCGTCAAAAGACAGGGCGTTCAGCAGAGCCATGACGGTGGATGCGTCAAAATTGTCCGGATTCACAACCTTCGGGATCATGCCGTCGGTTTTTTCGTTGCACCAGTAGTTGATGGTATCTGCAGCCTCTTTGCTCTTCGAGAAATCAATGGACAGAATATCGGCGTTGTAGGTATTCTCGATTGTTTTGATAAAATCGGGATTTACCGTGAAAGTCGGCAGGGAAGTCAGCCAGATGGAGTTCGCCGCCTTGAAGGACGCGGCCTCGGTGGAGGAAAGGGCGGAGTAGAAGTTGAAAACCTGCTGATTGAGCGTCTCGATGTCCATCTCGCCGCCGAGCAGAGATTCCATCTGCGTAAGCGTTTCCTTGTCGGCACCGTTAGTGGTCATGGCAAGAGCGGTCATGATCGACAGGGGGGAGATCATGGTATCGCTGCCGTTTTCGGTGCGGCAGGAGGTCAGCAGCTTCAACGCTAAATCAGCATAAGCGGCGCGGAATTCTTCGCTGACCTCGCCTGCACTGCGGTTGGATTTGAATTCACGGGCGGTGAGATAGTCCGGATTGGCCGCGCTATCCGCGCAGCCGGTCAGGCAGCCGCACAGCAGGGCAAGGGATAGGATACGGTATCGTGCTTTCATAATCAATTTCTCCTTTTCAAGCAATATTCTCACAGCTTCCGATGAAGATGGGCAGCGAGGTTGCGGTGTCGATGATGGCATAGACAAAGGGACGGTCGAGGGTGACGCTCTCCTCACGTTCGGGTGGAATCGCTCCGGCAGGTAAATCGACAATCGTTACAGCGGCAGCGCGAGTGCCTTCGTTGTTTACCTCGATGAAGGTCTTGTGGATTACGTTATTGATAAAGACATTCCCGCTTCCGGATGTCCCGAGCCGCAAAAAGTTCGCTTTTGTGACATCGAAGGCGTCCGGCATCCCGAGATTTTTCAGAATATCGCGCAGTGTAAGCGAAGTCTCCTGCTTGAAGGCGGGCAGAACCGTTTTGAGCGAATAGTATCCGTGATCCGGATTGGAAACCAGATCGACGAGGTAGGATCCGGTCAAAGAGGCAAGATAGTCGGATATATCGCCCTCTTCATTGGGGAGCAGGGCAACGAAGGCGTAATCTCTGCCTTTGTAGTACTTGATGAAGCCGGTTTCCCGCTCCCCTTTGATGAATCCGCTGTGCTGATACTCGTGAAGCATGGTCACGTCGGTGTTCCCGCTCGCACCGTGGAAAACGCCGTCCCGGCATTGATATTCATAATAGGGTTCCTCCCATTTGGCATCGAATGTCAGAGCGTTCAGCAGAGCCATGACGGTGGATGCGTCGAAACTGTTCTCATCCGCAACCTCCGGGATCATACCGTGGGTCTTTTCGTTGCACCAGTAGTTGATAGCGTCGGCGGCCTCCTTGCTCTTGGAGAAGTCGATGGACAGAATATCGGCGTTGTAGGTGTTCTCGATCTTTTTGACAAAATCGGGACTGATAGTGAAGATCGGAAGGGAAGTCACCCAAATGGAGTTTGCCGACTTGAAGGAAGCAGATGCGGTGGAGGAAAGGGAAGCGTAGAAGTTGAAGATCTGCTGATTCAGCGACTCAATGTCCAAATCACCTCCGAGCAGAGCTTCCATCTGTGCCAGCGTTTGACCGTCGGCACCGTTAGCGGTCATGGCAAGGGCAGTCATCACCGACAGGGGCGAGATCATGGTGTCGCTGCCCTTTTCGGTGCGGCAGGAGGTCAGCAGCTTCAACGCCAGATCAGCGTAGGCGGCGCGGAATTCGTCGCTGACCGTACCTGCGGTGCGGTTGGAGTTGAATTCGCGGGCGGTCAGATAGTTCAGATTGATCGTGTTGCTTGGATCGAAATGGGAATTCGACTGGGAACTATTCGTCGTTCCCGCGGGGGATACTGCGTCGCCCGCGCAGCCGGTCAGGCAGCCGCACAGCAGGGCAAGCGATAGGATGCGGTATCTTGTTTTCATAATCAAATTCTCCTTTTCAAGCAATATTCTCACAGCTTCCGATGAAGATCGGCAGCGAGGTTGCGGTGTCGATGATGGCATAGACGAAGGGACGGTCGAGGATGACACGCTCCTCTCTCGCAGGCGGTATCCCTAATGCAGGGGGCATGATTACTTCGGTAACGGCAGCGGCGCGGGTGCCTTCGTTGTTCACCTCAATGAAGGTCTTGTGGATTACGTTACCGATTATGAGATTTCCTAAATCCGAGTGACCCAATCCCGAAAAGTTCGCTGACAAGATGCTGAAAGCATCGGTCATGCCTAATTTTTTCAGCGTCTCACTCAGATCCAGCGAGGTTTCCTTCTTAAAGGAGGGCAGTTCGGTAATCAGCGTATAGCCATCCGGATCTACAACGGGGTTCTGAATCAGATACAGCAGATAAGATCCGCTCAAAGAGGCAAGATAGTCGGAAATATTGCCGTTTTCATTGGGCAAAAGCGCAACGAACGCGTATTTCCTACCCTCATAATAGCGGATGAAGCCCCTTTCATGCTCTCCCTCGATATAGCCGTAGTGCGAAGAATCGCGGAGCATCGTCACGGAAGTGTTCCCGTTCGCACCGTGGAAAACGCCGTTCCTGCATTGACCTTTTGTATAGGGATTTGCCCATTTTGCGTCGAAGGTCAGGGCGTTCAGCAACGCCATAACGGTGGATGCGTCAAGATTGCTCTCATCAGCAATCGACGGGATCATGCCGTCGGTTTTCTGCCAACACCAGAAGTTGATGGCGTCCACCGCGTTTTTGCTGTCCGCAAAGTCGATTCCGATCACGTCGGCGTCGTAGGTGTTCTCTATCATCTCGATGAAGTCGGGATTTATGCTGAAATGAGGTTGGGAAGTCACCCAAATGGAGTTCGCCGACTTAAAGGACGCGGCCTCGGTGGAGGAAAGCGCGGAGTAGAAGTTGAAAATCTGCTGATTGAGCGTCTGAATGTTCATTTCTCCGCCCAGCAAGGATTCCATCTGCGTCAGCGTGTCCCCCTTGGCTCCGTTAGCGGTCATGGCAAGAGCGGTCATGATCGATAGGGGCGAGATCATGGTATCGCTGCCGTTTTGGGTGCGGCAGGAGGTCAGCAGCTTCAGCGCGAAATCGGCGTAAGCGGCGCGGAATTGGTCGCTGACCGCTCCTGCGGTGCGGTTGGGATTGAAGAACCGGGCGGTAAGGTAGTTCAGGTCGATTTCTTTGCCATCAAAGGGAGGAACGATTTCCGGTATATTGGTCGAAGGGGGCGATCCTACGCCGGTTGGATGTCCTTGACCGTCACCGGGAGGAATGATTCCATCTGACGGACCCGAACCCTCAAGATTGCCAGCGGGCGATCCGTTGCCATTTTGAAATCCTGCCGGATCGGAGTCGTACGGCGCACCGTCTTGCCTCAGAAGCAGCATTCCGACGGGAATCGAGGCGGCAATCAGGGCAGCGCAGGCGGCGATCGTAGTAAAGCGAATCCACGGTCTGATCTTTCTTCGCCGATTCTGCCCCGGCGCGGCATCCGCGATCATCTTGGGATCAATTCCGTTCAGGCTGTCTATAATGTTTTTGCTTTTCATAGGTCAAAACCTTCTTTCTCTAAAAAAACCTTTAGACTTTTTCTGGTTCGAAGGAGAGTAACTCCCACATTACTTTCGCTCATGGAGAATTCCGCGGCGATCTCCGAGACAGAGCAAAAATACCAATATCGTTGAAGGAAGATGTTCCGCTGCCGCCTTGGCAGAGCGGCGAGAAACCGATTCAGCGCGTCCCGCAGGGCAATCACGTCATCGAAATTTTCGGATTCCTCCCCGGACAGGGTGGATTCCAACTCCTCCAGTACGGCAGGGAGCTGACCGCCGCCCCGTTTTTGTGCTTTCGCCGCCTCTACCCGGGACAACGCCGTTCGGCGGCAGATCATGCCCACATAGGACGATAGCGGATCGGGCTGATTCGGCGGGATCGAGTTCCAGACCTTGAGATAGCAGTCGTTCTCGATCTCCTCGGCATCCTGTTTGTTTCCAAGGATACGGTAGGCGATGGATCGGCAGTAGCTGCCGTATTTTGCTTGAAGCTCGGCGACGGCTCTTTCATCGCGCGCAAGAAAGAGCTCCACAATTTGCCGGTCTTCCATGAGGTTCACCTCCTGTGGTTGGTAAAGGCCTTTCACTTATAATAAACCGAAAACGGACAGGTTTCATTACAGAACCTGAAAAAATTTTTCAAAAAAATCTAAAATTCCCATTTCCTCTTGCAATCGCGTACCTGATATGATAAAATATAGAAAAAACGCAAGGAGCGCACGGTCATGACACATGAAGAGGCGAGAAAAAAGGCAAAAGAAATCGTATCCCGGATGAGCGTGGAGGAGAAAGCCTCCCAACTGCTCTACGATTCCCCCGCCATCGAGCGGCTGGGGATCCATGAGTACAACTGGTGGAACGAAGGCTCCCACGGCGTCGCCAGAGCGGGAACCGCCACCGTTTTCCCCCATGCGATCGCCCTTGCCGCCACATTCAATCCCGATCTTATGTACAGAGTGGGCGACGCCGTCTCCACCGAAGGGCGGATCAAGTACAATCAGCATGTCAAGCGGGGCGACTTTGACATCTACAAGGGTCTGACCTTCTGGGCGCCCAATATCAACATCTTCCGCGATCCCCGCTGGGGCAGGGGACAGGAAACCTTCGGCGAGGATCCCTTCCTGACCGCCGAGCTGGGAAAGGCGTATATCGACGGGATTCAGGGGGACGGCGAATTTCTCAAGGCGTCCGCCTGCTCCAAGCACTTCGCCGTCCATTCGGGACCCGAGCGGGGCAGACATTCCTTCGACGCCAAGGTGGATCTCCACGATCTTTATGAAACCTATCTCCCCGCCTTCGAGCATACGGTCAGGAACGGCGTTACCGGCGTGATGGCGGCATACAACCGCACAAACGGCGAGCCCTGCTGTTCCCATTCGCTGCTTTTGGGGAAGATCCTGCGAGAGGAATGGGGGTTTGACGGCTATGTCACCTCCGACTGCGGCGCGCTCTACGATATTTATAACGGTCACGGTGTTGCATCGGATGCCGCCGAAGCGGCATCCATGGCGTTGAAAGCCGGCTGCGATCTCAACTGCGGCAGCGTATATCACAGCCTAATGGACGCTTACGAGCAGGATCTGATCACCGAGGAGGACATCACCCGGGCGGCGGAGCGGGTCTACACCATCCGCGTACTGCTGGGCGAGTTCGAGGAGCGACGCCCCTACGCCGATCTTCCCTACAACCTGCTGGACGGCAAGACCCATCGGGAGCTGAATGAGCAGGCCGCCGACGAATGCGTGGTGCTGCTCAAAAACGAGGGGAACTTCCTGCCGCTTGATCAAAGCTACGCGGGGCGGATCGCCGTGGTAGGCCCCAACGCCAATTCCCGGGTGGCTCTGGAGGGGAACTATCACGGACGCGCCTCCGAATATATCACGGTCTCCGACGGAATCCGGCGAATCTTCCCGGAATCCGACGTCCGGGTAGAGGAGGGTAGCCTGATCTGTCGTCAGCACAAGAACTTCGCCGACGGATTCGCCAATACACAGAGCGACGGGATCGCCGCTGCCGAGAACGCCGATCTGACCGTACTGGTGCTGGGTCTGGATCGCTTTGTGGAGGGTGAGGAGATCAACATCGACAACGACTATACCGTAGGCGGCGACCGCAAGAGCCTCGGTCTGCCGAAAACCCAGCTGGACCTTGCCGAAGCGGTCTGCGACGTCTGCCGGGACGTGATCGTGATTCTCCTGTGCGGCAGTGCCATGGACGTGGGCGAAAAGGTGCAAAGTCACGCCCGCGCGATCCTGCAAGCGTGGTATCCGGGAGCACGGGGAGGATTGTCCGTCGCCCGCCTGCTTGCCGGGATCGTTTCCCCCTCGGGTAAACTTCCGGTCACCGTCTATAGAGAGGATCATCCGCTCCCCGATTTCACCGACTACGCCATGACCGGCCGAACCTATCGTTATATGGAAGGCGACGCCCTCTATCCCTTCGGCTACGGGCTGTCCTACACCGATTTCGCCTATCGGGATGCCCGCATTGTCGAATGTGACGACGATCGGATCACCCTCGGGGTCAAGGTGGAGAACATCGGCTCCCGAGCGTCGATCGAAAAAGTGCAGGTTTACGCCAGATTCACCGATAGCCGCACGTCGACGCCGCATTTTCAGCTTTGCGGTCTGGCACCGGTGGAACTGTCCCCCGGCGAGTGCCGCGAACTGACGATCCCGGTGGATCGCTGGTGGATCCGCGCCATCCTGTCCGACGGAACGCGCGTCCCGCCGGACGGAAGCGTCACGCTCTTTGTGGGCGGACACCAGCCCGATCCCGTCAGCGATCGCCTGACCGGCAATACCTGCCTGAAAATTGAGCTTTGAGCGTAAACAAAACGACCGTTCAATACCAAGAAACCGGTATTGAACGGTCATTTTTAATGGGTACTTTGCAAAATCCCGTGATTTACGAGGTTCCCTTGATATAGCTCTCCAAAGCCTTGATGTTCATATCGAAATTGACGCTGAGAACGCTCATATTGCGGATTCTTGCGTACTTCCACGATCCGTCGACGGGGAGTCTGTAGGATTTGATCTCGTAGTCGTTCATGTAGGAGTTGAAGTCGAACATATAGTCGATAAAATCGGATTTTTTCAGATTGGTGACGACCTGCGGCAGGAATTCCTCCAACAGATCGTTGAGCGTGGAAAAACTGGATCCCTTGAGCTTCTGGGAAATCAGCGTCATAACCTCCCGCTGACGGAGCGTTCGCGCGAAATCCGCGCCCACGCCGTTTTTGGAAACATAGCGGCAGCGGCAGTATTTGAGCACCTGCGCGCCGTTCATGTGTACAATACCGGGCGTTGCGGTGTCCTGCATTCCGACGTAGTCGATCTCCTCCTGAGACAGCTCGATGTCAAGCCCGCCCAGACGATCGACGATCTTTTCAAATCCGAAGAAGTTGATCCGGATGTACTGATCAACGTGGATTTTGAAGTTCTCCTCGATGGTTTTCAAAAGCAGGCTGACGCCGCCGGACGCA
>CAYOON010000064.1:0-8765 GCA_964405595.1 uncultured Lachnospiraceae bacterium
TCGGTCAGGGTATCCCCGGCGACGAGGACAACGGCGAGATGTCCACCTGGTATCTCTTCTCCGCACTGGGCTTCTACCCCCTGTCGGTAGGCTCCGGCGAGTACGCCATCGGATCGCCTCTGTTCAACGAGATCACGCTGAACTACGCGGGTCACTCGTTGCACATCGTAGCAGAGAACAACTCGCTGGAGAACATCTATGTGCAGTCGCTGACCCTGAACGGCGAGAAGCTGGATCGTTCCTACATCACCCACGAGGAGATCAAGAACGGCGGCGAGCTGATCTTCGAGATGGGTCCCAAGCCCTCCGATTTCGGCAGCATCGCGCCCACCTCGCTGACCGTCGGTGACGCGCCGGCATCCCCGCTGGTCGATCTGGTAGCACCCACGGTGAAGATTGTTCCCGAGGTGAAGGAGAACACCGACGCGGTCGCCGAAGACGCGATCTACACCGAGGTAGCCGGCATTGCGGCAACCTGCGACAACACCTCCAAGACCGACGCCCGCATTCCCGCAGGCACGAAGATCGTCTACAGCTTCAAGGACGCCAAGGTGGTGGAGATGTTCACGCTGACCTCGTCCATCGAACCCGAGGCAATCTCGAAGGTTACCCTGTTCGCGGCGGCAAACGGCGGCGACTGGGAGAAGCTATGCAGCTACGAGAACATCGAGTTCGCATGGGAGCAGGAGACCTGTCCCTTCCTGACCGATTCCGACAAAGCCTACAACCACTTCAAGCTGGAATTCGAACAATCCTGCAACCTCGCCCAGATCGAGCTTCTGGGGAAATAACGAAAAAAATACCGGGATTCGGGGCTTTGCCCCGAGTTCCGGTATTTCCTGTGTCACCGCCTCCGGCGTTGACGCAGGATGGGGCTTCGCCCCACGTTTCGGCACCGCCGAAACGTTCCCCACCAGAGGAGCTTCTTGAAAGAAGCCCCTCTGGACTCCGCAAGAACTTTGAAAAAACATATATACAAGTGAATGGGTCGGGCATAAGTGCTTGATTCTTTACGGTTATTTAGACTAATATACTCTATCTATTGTTCAGCGGTGATCGTTAGTCAGCGGGAAGCGAGGGGGAAGAACCATCTCAAACGCCGAAGGCTCTTCCCCCTCGCGCTCTCCCATCACTTGGCTTTCCGCCGTCGGCATCCGATAGCTCCTGCTCCCCCCGTCAGGACTTAACCCCCACATGTTTCTACTAGATGCCGACGGGATAAAGTCGGCGGGAATTCGTTAGTTTGAATTGGATAGAACCCGCCGTAATCAGGCAGATCGCTTGATTTCGGCGGGCTTATTGTTTTCATAAGAAATGACGTTTTTGGCCTCTACTGACGATAACCCGAAATCACTTGAAAGAGGCACAATCAAAAAATCTTACCTCTACTAACAAGTCTTTGCGAACAATACCCCGTCGGCATCTCCACAGGACATGTGGGGGTCAAGTCCGGACGGGGGAAGCAGGGACATCCCGATGCCGACGGCGGGAAAGCCAAGTGATGGGAGAGCGCGAGGGGGAAGAGCCTTCGGCGCTTGAGATGGTTCTTCCCCCTCGCTTCCCGCTGACTAGCGATCACTACTAAACAATAGGTAGAGCATATAAGTCTGAAACCCAGTCAAGAATCAAGCATTTACGCCGATTCTGACCGGGCTTCCTCTTTTGTCGATTCCATAAAACAACGCCTTTTTCAGCTCATTTTTCAGGAACATTCAGCGATTGAGGAAGTATTTTCGAAAATTCCCAAAAAATGCTTGCATACGGAAGTGATTTGTGTTATAATGTATGGGCAACAATGATTCGGAAGGAGCAGGATCATAGACATGGCAAAAAACCGCACCGAAAAGCTGGTCGGGAATACCGCGATGATCGCGGTTGGACAGTTCGGATCCAAAGTTCTCGTCTATCTGCTTACCAGACTCTATACCACAGTGCTGACAAGCAGCGAGTATTCGCTGGCAAACAATATCTCCGAGCTTGCCTCCCTTTTGATCCCGCTTTTATCGCTGGGATTCGGCGAGGCCATCTTCCGCCTTGCAAAAGGCGGCGAATTCAAGCGCAAAGAGGTATTCTCCTCCGCCTTCGCCGTCTGGGGTATGGGTTCGATCCTGATCGTCGCCATCGCCCCCATACTTTGGATGATCCCCTACTTCAGAAACTACGTCCTGCTGATCCTTTTCTACAGCATGGCGTCTATTTTCCATACCATCTGCACCAATTATATCCGCTCCAAAGGACAGGTCATGCTGTACGCCGTTCAGGGCATCCTGAACACCGCGCTGGTGATCGGACTGAACATCCTCTTCCTGATCCCGCTGAAAATGTCGTCGGTAGGCTACGTTCTCTCGGTTCCGATCGCCGATCTTCTGGTTACCTTCGCCGTTATCGTAAAAGCAAAGCTCTGGCAGGATTTCTCGGTCAGGGATATTCACTCGCCTGCCATCCGCAAAATGCTGCGCTACAGTGTTCCGCTGATTCCGACCACAATTTTCATGTGGATCATCAACATCTCCGACCGCATGATGGTCACCTACTGTTGCGGGGACGAGGTCAACGGTCTGCTGTCCGCCGCCCACAAGATTCCCACTCTGCTTGGGATCATGAACTCCATTTTCATCTACGCATGGCAGATCTCCGCCATGGACGAGAAGGATTCGACGGACAAGCGTTCCTACTTCTCGGGCGTTTTCCGATCCTATGCGTCGGTTCTGTACGTTCTTGCCGGCGGGATCATCCTTTCCTGCCGGGTGATCACCTTCCTTATGTTCGGACAGTCCTACCACGACGCATGGATTTTCATCCCCATCCTCACGACGGCAATGGTTCTGCACAATTTCGCGTCCTACATGGACAGCGATAACATGGTGCGCATGAAAAGTCTGCCCACCATGTTTACCGCGCTGTCCGGTGCCGTCATAAACGTAGTCCTGAATTTCGTCTTAATCCAGTATTTCGGTTCGATCAAACCGCTTTACGGCGGAATCGGCGCCGCGATCGCCACCTTCGCAAGCTACCTCGTCACCTTTATTATCCGGGCGATCATCGTGCGAAAGTCGATCACGGTGCAAATCGTGCCAACCGTTCTGAATCTTCTGATCCTCTCTGCCATGACCTGCGTTACCATGATGGCTGGTACGGTTTACCGGATCGTACTGGATCTAATCTTCTTTGCCGCTCTGCTTCTTCTCAACTGGAAGCCTCTGTTTGCGATGGTCAAATCGCTGATTTTCAGCGTTCTGAAGCTGATCAAAGTCCGCAGGTAAGCAGATAGGCCAGCAGCAGAAAGGAATCGTCCCCGTTTTTGCCCGACAGCAGGTAGAGCATGGCGCCGATGAACAACAGATCGTCAGGATTCATCTGCGCAAGCAGCGATTCGGCTATTCCGGCGTCGGAGCCGGTCTGCGGTGTTTGATCCCCGGCATCGGACTCTGATCCGGGGGTCTGCTCTTCCCTCTTCTCCCCTTCTTCCGCGACCTCTTCCTCGGGCGGCAGAGTAAAGCCCGGATCCAAAGGTTCCTCGGGCAAAGCATCCGGCAGAATTCCCTGCGGACCCTCCCAGCGGGCATCCTGCCGGGTTTCCTGCATCGATTCGGTCGGATTCTCCCGGGTGTTTACGGGCTGCTGCGCGGTGGGCGGATTATCGGCAGTCGGGACTTTGGCGGAGCTGGGTGCGGAATCCGTTTCGAAGGCGGTTCCCGCATAATCGGGCGGGGGAGAGGGCATCTGTATTTTATAGCGGCTATACATCGGTTCAAACTCCTCCTCGACGGAATCTATCTGCCAAGCCCCATCCCCTCGGCGATCTCCATCACGCCCAGAAGACGGATCAGAAGCTCCAGCCGATCCTTCTTTTCGGGGGAGATAAAGGGTCGCATTGCCTCCAGTAGAGCGATACGTTCCTTGTGACCCACCCTGCGCGCTCCTGCTGACGGGGGATGTGCGGTCGTCGGCGTCGACGGATGTTCCGGTTCCGACTCCGGCGTCGCGTTTTGGGGTTTGGTTGATCCGCCCAGCGCGCTCATCAGTCCCGAAAGACCCGACAGACCCGAAATTCCCGCCAGTCCCGCCAGCGGCTGCCCCTGGGAATTCCCCGACCCCTCGTCCTCCTTCCTCTCCTCGGGCTTTTTCCCGAGCAGACCGTTCAGCGCTCCCGACGACGCCAGCGCGGACGCCATACTCATTGCCCCCGACAGAAGCTCGGGGTTCTCCATAACCTTTTTGAGCAAATCGCCCATGGCGGTAAAGTTTTGCGGATCGGTCAAGCATATTCTCTCCCCTCATTGAAAGATTGCGAAATCTTTGCGCTTTCAGTTAAATTTTGACAGGATTTCATCGGTTTTATCTTTTCCGATCTGGTTTACGACCTTTTGCAGGTCACGATCGGATGCGTTTGCCAGCATCATGCGAAGCATAGGAGCGTTGGCGACGGCGGAGTTCACGGCGGCAGGCGGGAGACCCATGGCGGTGGCCGCCATACGGATCATCTCACGGAACTGCGTGTCATCCAGCGACATCGCGCCTCGTACTCCCGAAAGATCGGGTTGCATATGCAGATCCTCCCTTCTTTGGTTTTCATTACTATCGTATGCACACCCGGGCGTTGCCGTTCAAAAGTTTTCGTCCACCTTTTTCAAAAGGTGGCGCAGTCGAGGGTGCGCAGCCCTCGTCGCGCTCCGCAGAGCGCGAAACTCCCCACGGCCCTTTTCTTTTTGCCAAGCTTTTTCTGGAGCGATCATGCGAAGCATGATCGGTCTGGGCCTCTTTTGGTCAAAAGAAAAAGCGGACTAACGGTTATCGCGATCTATACGTCTATGCAGATACATACGGGGGGTCAGACTAATATACTCTACTTATTGTTCAGCGGAGGTCGCTAGACAGCGGGAAGCGAAATGCGCGTAAACGCGCAACGGGGAAGAACCATCTCAAACGCCGAAGGCTCTTCCCCCTCGCGCTCTCCCATCACTTGGCTTTCCCGCCGTCGGCATCAGTACGTCCCTGCTTCCCCCGTCAGGACTTTACCCCCACATGTCCTGTGCAGATGCCGACGGAATGAAGTTCGCGATAATCCCTTGGATGAGGACAGCGAAGATTTGATTGTTCAGCATCTTAACTTAAGTTTGTATTTTATTTTCCACATTTTTACCGGAAAGGAACCCATCCATGAAACTTATCGTATTTTCAGACTCCCACGGACATTCGGGACCCATGAGACGGGCGGCAGAGCTGCACCCGGATGCCGATCTCTTTCTGCATCTGGGGGACGGCAACCGGGATTTCGAACGTCTTTGCGACGATCTGTCTCTTCCCCACGAAGCTGTCCGAGGCAACTGCGATCTCGGTGCCTATGACGTCCCGACCACCCGCCTATTGGATCTTGCGGGATGTCGGATCCTCCTGACCCACGGTCACGAGTACGGCGTCAAATATACATTGACCGACCTGATCCGCGCGGGCAGAGCGCAGAACGCCGATCTGATCCTGTTCGGACATACGCACATCCCCCTATGCAGCTATCACGCCGAGGACGGACAGCGGGGGATTCACCTGCTCAATCCCGGCAGTATCGGATACAGTTCAAGCTACGGGATCGTGCGGATCGGAAGGACTGTCCGGGATCCCGACGGAGGGACACACCCCGAGATCCTGACCTCGACGACGAGGATCGAATAAAACCAAACGATCGAAAGGAACATATATGGAATACAAGCCCAACAAAAAAACCGGTAAAACATGGGTCGTGCTCGGCTTTATCACAGGGATCGCTTTTCTCTTCTGGCTGCTCTGCTTCCTCGGATGGGGCTATCTGGCGATCAACCAGCTGGGACTCATGGTGATGATGGTCGCCGATATTCTGATCGTCAGCCGCCATATTCTCAACGACTACGTTTACGCCATAAACGAGCAGGGATATATTACCGTTGTCCGGGTTTACGGGAAAAACCGCCGGATTCTTGCCGATATTCAGATTTCCGCCTCGGATCGGATCGTTTCATCCAAAGAGGATCTGTCGAAATACGGCAGGATCGACCAAAAGGAAAACTTCTCCATCTCCCTCTTCCCGGATTCTACCTATTACTACATATTCATGTCGGGCGGAAAGCGGTGCGCAATGGTTCTGGAATGCGGCGAGGATGTAGCGGAGCGCTTCCGACAGGCAATCCTTCAATACGGGGCGATCAACGATGCGAAAAACGAAAACAATGAAGACGGCGAAGACGAAAGCGAAGACTGATCGGGGTGGACGCGCGGGGAAGCATGCAGCCAGTCAGGAAATCCAGATGATGGGGGAAACGTGAAACGCGCAAAAAAGCGTAGGGGGAAGAATGTTCGGCATTTGAGATCATTCTTCCCCCTCGTTCTCCGCTGTTTGCGGTCTATGCTGAACAACAGGCTTTACAGCCCTTTTTGTTTCCGCAAAACCCGAAAAAATCCCCGCTTTTTTCGGGAAACGTCTTGCAAAATCCGTCCGGATATGGTACAATACAGAAAAAGAGAGGTTTTCCGAAATCATGGCATTAAAAAACGAGATTCTGACCCTTCTCGAACAAAATCGGGGCATCGATCTGTCCGGACAGATGCTGGCGGAGCGCTTCGGCGTCTCCCGGAACGCGGTCTGGAAGGCGATCACCGCCCTCAAAGCGGACGGCTACAGCATTGAATCGGGCAAAAACCGGGGCTACCGCCTCTCATCGGGCTGCGACCGCCTGTCCGCCGAGGCAATCCAAGTCAATCTTCGGCATGGCGTGGATGTAACCCTTCTCGATGAGGTCGATTCCACCAACAACGAAGCCAAACGGATGCTCTCGGACGGCTACGAAGGGACCGGACTGGTTGTCGCCAGACGGCAGACCGCCGGACGGGGCAGGCTGGGGCGATCCTTCTACTCCCCCGCCGGTACGGGCATCTACATGACGCTGATCCGGCGTCCCCGGGAGGGGATGCGCCAAGTCACGCGGGTCACCGCGGCGGCGGCGCTGGCGGTCTGCCGTGCGATCGAATCGCTGACCGATCTGCGCCCCGGGATCAAGTGGGTCAACGACGTCTATCTGGACGGAAAGAAGATCTGCGGCATCCTCAGCGAGGCAGTCACCGACGTGGAAAGCGGCAGCGTACAATCGGTCATCGTGGGCATCGGCGTGAACATCACCACCGCCGACTTCCCGGAGGAAATCGCCGGGCGGGTCACCTCCCTTGGAGTGGAGCTGTCCCCGAGCGTCCTTATCGCCGCCATCTGCGACAGTCTGCTGGATCTCTGGGAGGATCTGTCCGATCCGGCGATCATGGAGGGATACCGCGCCCGATCGGTCGTGATCGGAAAGGAGATCGACTTCTACGCCGGAGATGTCAAGCGAAGCGGTGTTGCCGTGGACATTGACGAAAACGGCGGTCTGATCGTGAACTGCGACAGGGAGCGGGTCGTCCTGCAAACCGGAGAAATCACCGTCCGTCTGAAAGGAGATCCGCGATGATGGAACCGACGAAGAAGCCCGAGACAATCAAGCGGGCGAAAATCAAGCCCTCCTGCGATATTTGCGAGTTCTACGACTACGACGACGAGCTGGGCGACAAGGTCTGCACCGTCTCGCTGGACGAGGACGAGCTTGCCGGATACATCAGCGGCAAGGACTGCCCCTACTTCCGATACTACGACGAATACAAGAGCGTGCAGAAGCAGATCTGACACGCAAAGCGGAAAGGAAAGACATGAACAACAGCTTTTTCGCGCTGATCTTCCGTCAGCGCTACATCCGCCGATGGGGACTCATGCGGAACTTTAGCGACGAGAACCTCGCCGAGCATTCCGCGCAGGTCGCCATGATCGCCCACGCGCTGGCGATCCTCGGGAACGAGCGGCTGAACCGCCAGTATGATCCTGGCGCCGTCTGCGTCTATGCCCTCTATCACGACGCGTCCGAGGTCTACACCGGCGATATGCCCACCCCGATCAAGTACTACACCCCCGAAATGCGGGAAAATTATCAGAAAATCGAGGATCACGCCGTGGACGCGCTGATCGCCCATCTGCCGGGTGACCTATCCGACGGCTATCGGGAGATTCTTGAGATCCCCGACCCGGAGGTACATCTCTTGGTGAAGGCCGCCGACAAGCTGTGCGCCTACATCAAGTGCGTGGAGGAGCTGAAAGCGGGCAACCGGGAGTTCGCCGACGCGGCGGATACTACCCTTGCGTCGCTGAAGCAGATGGACTGCCCCGAGCTGCAAATCTTCATGGACGAGTTCCTGCCCTCCTTCTCCATGACGCTTGATGAAATCCAGAAATAAAGTTCCAAGAAAGGACTTTTCCATATGAAAGTTGAACTGATCACCTACACCCCCGACGCCGACAAGCTGGTAGCCGCGGCGGCAAAGCTCTGCTACGCAAAAAGCGACATCGACACGCTGATGGACAAGCTAACCCCCGACAAGGTAGAGAGCTTCCTAAAACTGCTCGGCGATCTGGGGCACGAATCGCCCATCGAACACGCCTCCTTTACCTTCGGAATCGAGGGCGTCTCCCGCACCCTGCTTGCGCAGTTGACCCGCCACAGAATCGCGTCCTTCTCGGTACAGAGCCAGCGGTATGTGGAGAAGTCGGGATTTGAGTACATCACGCCCCCCGAAATCGCCGCAATCCCCGAGGCGAAGTCGATCTACGACGAGCTGATGGCGAAGGACGCCGAAGTCTACGACAAGCTGCGGTCGATGCTTGTAGAGAAGCACACCGCCGATCTGATCGCAGGCGGGATGGCTCCCGACGCAGCTGC
>CAYOON010000065.1:0-8676 GCA_964405595.1 uncultured Lachnospiraceae bacterium
TCTGATGCTGCGCGGCGTCGGGCTGTCCGACAGAGAGCTGTCGATCCTCGGAATCAAACACGCCGGTGAATAAGGAGGCAGATAGGCTATGAAACGGGTTTATGTAAACGAGAAGAACTGTCTCGGCTGTCATTTGTGCGAGTACTACTGCGCCTATGCCAACTCGGGACTGGATGATATGGCGAAGCTCAAGGGTCGGGCGATTCATCCGCGGATTCGGGTGGAAGAGGCGCAGATCGGCGAGGATAAGGTCTGTTTTGCGGTAAACTGCCGCCATTGCAGCGATCCGATCTGCGTGAAAGCCTGCATCGCCGGGGCGCTGTCCAAGGATGCGGACGGGGTTGTCTGCATTGATCAGAGCAAGTGCGTAGGCTGTTATTCCTGCGTGATGGCGTGCTCTTTCGGGGCGCTGATGCCCGCCGAGGACGGCAAAGTGATGCAGAAATGTCAGCTCTGCGTCCAGAACGCCGGCGGAACGCCCACCTGCGTCAAAGGCTGCCCGAACCGTGCGATTGTGTTCGAGGAAAGATAAAGAACGATTGGGGCTCCGCCCCAAACCCTACTTAGGGAACTTTTTGAAAAAAGTTCCCTAAGAACCTTCAAAAACTTTATAAAAAGGTTTGGTATACATATGAACTATGTAATTATCGGAAACTCCCACGCTGCCGTGGGCGCGATCGAGGGGATCCGCAGCGTGGATAAAACCGGAGTGATCACCGTGATCTCCAAAGAGCCCTACCCTGTCTACGGCCGTCCGCTGATCTCCTACTACCTCTGCGGCAAGACCACCCCCGAAAAGATGGCCTACCGTCCCGCCGATTTCTACGAGAAGAACGGCGTCACCCTCCTGCTCGGCAAAAGAGCCGTCGGAGCGGATTCCAACACTAAAACGGTCACGCTGGACGACGGATCGACCGTCCCCTACGACCGCCTCCTCTTCGCCTGCGGATCAAATCCCACGATCATCCCCTTCCCGGGGCTGGACGGGGTCAAGGATCGCTTCACCTTCACCACCTTCGACGACGCCCTTGCGCTGGAGAAGGTTCTGGCTCCCGAGAAGCGGGTGCTGATCGTCGGCGCGGGTCTGATCGGACTCAAGTGCGCCGAGGGAATCCGCGACCGGGTAGGCAGTATCACCGTCTGCGACCTCGCCGACCGGGTACTGGCTACCATTCTGGACGCCGAGTGCGCCGCTCCCGTTGCGGAGGTACTGCGGGACGCCGGAATCGACTTCCTGCCCGGCGACACCGTCGATCACTTCGACGGGAACACCGCCCACATGAAGTCGGGCAAAGTTTTGGACTTCGACATCCTCGTCCTCGCCATCGGCGTGCGACCCAATACCGCCCTTGCCGCCGACATGGGCGCGGCGGTGAACCGGGGTATCCTGATCGACGCAGGCAGCCGCACCTCGCTCCCCGACGTCTACGCGGCGGGCGACTGCGCCGAGGGATTCGACGCATCCTTCGGACAGAATCGGGTGCTTGCAATCCTGCCCTCCGCCTATCTGGAGGGTCACGCCGCCGGAGTCAACATGGCGGGCGGCAGCGAGAGCTTCGAAAAAGACATTCCCATGAACTCCATCGGCTTCTTCGGTCTGCACATCATCAGCGCCGGAAGCTATATCGGTAAGTGTCGGGTGGTCGGTTCGGGAGCCCATATGAAGCGGTTTTATGTGTCGGATAACCGCCTGAACGGCTTCATCGCCATCGGCGACATCGACCGGGCGGGCATCTATACCGGGCTGATCCGGGACAAGGTCGACCTTTCCACGCTGGATTTCGACCGGATCATCGAAAATCCCATGCTCGCGGCCTTCGGAAAGTCCGCACGGGACGCCAAGCTGACCGCACCCATTTAAGGAACGAAACTTCCGGTATTACAGAAAGGAATGGTTAGAATCATGAACTATACACGGCAAAATTGCATGGGAGAGCGTTATCTCGGCTGCGGCATGGAGGATCAGACCCTCGAGCTGGACGGCATCCCCGGGAACGATCTGGGTGCCTATCTCTGCGGCGGCGACATCATCGTCCACGGCAATACACAGGACGCCACCGGCGACACCATGAACGACGGTACGATCACCGTCTACGGCAACAGCGGCGACGCGCTGGGCTACGCCATGCGGGGCGGCTCCATCTACATACAGGGCTACGTGGGCTACCGCGCGGGGATTCATATGAAGGCGTACAAAGATAAGTTCCCGTCCATCGTGATCGGTAAGTACGCCGGATGCTTCCTCGGGGAGTATCAGGCAGGCGGACAGATCGTGGTACTGGGCATCGGGACGGAGGATCGCCCCATCGTGGGGGATTTCTGCGGAACGGGGATGCACGGCGGCAAAATCTATCTGCGCACCACCCATCTTCCCGCCGATCTGCCCGAGCAGATTGCCTATCGGGACGCCACGGCGGAGGATCTGTCGGAAATCCGGGACGAAGTCGAGACCTTCTGCGAGAAATTCGGCGGCGACGCCGACGCGCTGCTGTCCGATCACTTCTATGTTCTGATACCGAACAGCAAGTCGCCCTACCGTCAGATGTACTGCAATAACTGAAAAAATGCCCCAAATCAGAAGTGTCGCCAGCCAATTTCCTTGGCTGGCGATCACTCTGATTTGGGATAAAATAATTGGTTTAGCAGACGTATTCGTACCGAAAAGCCGGATAAACTTTCCAAAACATCTTGACAAGCCGTAAATATACCAGTATAATGGAAGTGGATTCAGGCGAAAGCCACAGGCTTCTGCCTGTTTTCCCCTGGGATCGCCGCATCGTGCGGTGATACGCCCGTGATGAACACGGTGGCGGTTGGCTTCCCTCCGATGATTCAATGACACATACGGAGGAGAAGGTTTCTTTTTGAAGTTGCGAGTTTGTGACGGTTTCGCCGTATGGCGAAATGAGCGGCGTGAGCCGCTCAAGGCACAAACTCATAGTTTGGAAGAAGACGCAGTCTTCTTCCAAACTTGCTCCTCCGAATTCGGGGGAGGTGATGCGAATGGACATTACATTTGATCTGCTTGTGCAGATAGGTATGTATAACATCGCGCTCATTGGTCTCGTCATTGCAGCCATTCGGCTTGTGATTGATTTGATCGACCGTAGCAATAAAAAGAAATAAACCGCCCAACACTCGCAACGTTAGCGGTTTATTTCTGTTAGCGGCGGGAAGTTAGCCGTCATCGGCGATCCCTTGTACTCTTATTATACACCAACCTTTTCTCCTTGTCAAGGGGTTCCTGCAAATTTTCCGAAAGAAAACACACACCCATAAAAATCGCCCGCACCATCGGAAGGTGCGGGTCTCTCTATTTTGTGGGAGACGGATCGTCGGTGCGTCCGAGGATATAGTCTGCGCTGACATGATAGTAGTCGCACAGCACCAGCAGATGATGGATCGGCAGCTCGTTCGCGCCCCGCTCGTACCGGGCGTACATACTCTGGGATGTTCCTAATTATCTGTCCCCTAGACAAATCAACAGTAGTGTTGGCAAGCATTACTCATCCTTTATAGATTCAATCAGCATACCGATCGCTTTTACTTGTTTATCAGTCAATCCGGTAGCATCAAACATTGCTGTAGGTTCATGAGCCTGCTTTCCGAGCAAATAATCTATACTGCAATTATAAATAAAAGACAACGACAGTAACACATCCGCACTAGGTGTTCGCTCTCCCGTCTCGTAGCCGGAAATGATCGAAGGAGATACATTCATTTTAACGGCAACTTGCTTTTGAGAATATCCGTATTTTACGCGAAGTGCTTTTAATTTGTTTGGTAAATCACTAATCATTCTATCTCCTCACACCTTTGCGATCTCCTGCTTGATCTTGTCGTGATCCTCCCGCAGATCACAGATGCGCTTGATATAGGCGAAATACACCAGTATCACTCTTTTGAACATTTTTATATATTATAGCAAGTAAATCTGTTTACTGTCGAGTTTAGTAAATATCTATACTAGAAGATCGGGGGCAGAACGTCGAACAGTCAGAATTAAAGCAGGGCTTGCCCTTGGTAAAACACTCACCCCGCCGAAAATCGTCGATTTCCGGCGGGGTTCATCTCATTATACATTATCGCTCTCGCAGATCCCGATTTCCAGCGGGAACCACGTCGCCGCGGCGGCGGGGAGCCGATCTCTTGCGGGGGTGGCGTTCAGGAAGAAGGCGTCCATGGCCTCCATGTGGGACAGCTCCGCGTCAACCTCGCCCGCGTACTCCTCCACCGCAGGGGCGCCGCCCGATACGGCGATTCGCAGACGCTCGTCACCGGCGATCCCGTGGATCAGGACGGTGACCTCCCCATCCACCAGCCGGGCGTGATCGGCTTTCAGCGCCAGCAGCGCCGACAGAACCCGCTATACCGATAGACCGAGAAGCAAATATCCGCCCCGATCAGGCAGTTCTCCGCATAGGGCAGCAGGGCGTCGAACAGCGTCCGATCCCACAGCGGCACATGATAGCACATCCCCCAGCGCACCCCCGCAAGCAGGGTCAGCACGTCCGGGATCCAGCACCTATCCTCCACCGCCAGATCCAGCACGCCATGCTCGCCCACCACGGCAAAGCCTACCGTCCGATCGCCGTCCAAAAAGGCATAGGGCGTCGCCTGCCACGACACCAGAATGTCGTAGAGATCCTCCCTTTTTCGGATCGTCCTCGACTTCCGCCGATTGTGCAGTTCAGCAATCGCATCGAGGATCCCCTCGTCGGTCGGCTCCACCCGATGCAGGGCAAGATGGGGCTTTGCGCCCCCGGTGACGTAGCGAACTGTCTTCGCGGTGATGTCCAGCTGATAATCGTTGCCGCACTTCTCGTAACCGAAGTAGGCATAGCGGTGCCGTCTGCCCGACAGGACGGAGAAATCGCAGCCCTCGGCGATCAGATCGGCGGTCGCCTGTGCCATGCAGTCCTTCATGTAGCCCATGGATCTCGCCCGGGGATGCACGGCGACATTACCGATCCCGCCCGCTTTCAAGGTCTGCCCCATGATCTCGAAGGTCAGCGGGAACGCGCCCACCGCGGCGAGGATCCGATCGCCGTCCATAACGAAGTAGGTATCGGCGGCGGGATCCTTCCCTTCGCCGAACAGCTTGGGCAGCAGCTTATAGAAGGAGCGATCCGCTCCGTTCATGCCGAAAACATAGTTGATAAAATCGACGTAATCGGGATTGTTTGCGATCCCTTTGCCTGTTTGGATTGCCATAGTTGTGATTCCTTTCTTTAATCGACAGAAAATTTATTATGTACAAATTGTTAGGATTTGTTCACGCGAATTGACAAATGAAAATATGCGTGATAGAATAGGTATATGAAAATACGGCGAGGTATGCCGCAAACAGCCCGGCAAAATGGTTGATTGATCTGCAAAAAGGAGGAAATTTTATGAAAAAGAAGGTTCAGATCGGCATCAATATTCTGATAATCGTCATATTTTGCGCAATCATCTTCGGCATTTTGGCATTTTGCATTTTGCGCTATATAGATCTCAACACCATGAAAAAAATCGATCCCGATCAAGTGGAGAAAATCACGATTTGGGGTTACAAATTTGAAACACAAGAACTGAACGCAAGCGATGCCGAAACTTTCATCAAATTATACAACGAGTCAAAGTTCAGAGGAAGAGAAGACATCGGCACCACCCCGGATTTTGGCGTGACAGTGTATTTTATTGACGGTGCATACCTTCGTATAAATGATTTCTCGACAATTGATCGCAATTTTGAAGTAACTTTTTACAAAGCAAACGGAGAGCAGAAAAAATGGTATTTTATTAACAATCAGGAACTCTACGAATTTGTATCAGGACTGGTGACCGATTCCGATAAGTGAGCGGCGTATGCCGGGCTGATTTCACGATCACGGAGAAAAATGGTGCAGAGCGTGTTCACACGATCCGAAATGCGTAAATTTTGCGCGTCCGGCGTTCGTATGAACACGCTTTGATTGTTACCGTATCATTCCACAATTCCCAGCTTATCCTTCGCCGCCGCGAAGGCTGTCATCAGCAGCTCGGTGTTATCACACAGGGACGCCATCCGAAAGTGCAGCTCGCCCGACTGACGGAAGCCACCCTGCTCCGAGGGGAAAAAGTCGCCCGGCCCCCGGCGCGCCAGATCGTACTTGGCAATCTCGTAGCCGTCCGATGTCTCGCACAGCTTCTCCAGCCGCTCCTTCGCGCCCTCGCTGTCGCTGTCACTCACCAGAATGCACCAAGACTTATACTGCCCGCGCCCGACGCGTCCCCGGAGCTGATGCAGCCCCGACAGACCGAACCGCTCGGCATTCTCCACGATCATCAGCGTCGCGTTCGGCACGTTCACCCCGACCTCGATCACCGTAGTCGATACCAACACGTCCAGCCGACCCGCCGCGAACTCGCCCATAACCTCGTCTTTGAGCGCCGCCTTCATCTTTCCATGCAGACAGCCGACCCGCAAACCGGGGTACTTCGCGCTCAGCTCCGCGGCATATTCCACCGCCGATTTCAGTTTTAGCTTCTCAATCTTCCGCCCGAACAGGTCGACTGCAGGTCCTTCGTCCTCGCCGTCCTCCTGCTCCTCGATGGCGGGACAGACGATGTAGGTCTGCCGACCCTCGGCCGCCTGCTTGATGATAAAGCCCTCCATCCGCTGCCGGTAGCTCTCGTCCACAAGGAAGGTGGACACCTTCCGCCGTCCCGGCGGCATCTCGTCCACCGCCGACTGATCCATGTCGCCGTACAGCACCAGTGCCAGCGATCGGGGGATCGGCGTCGCCGACATGGCGAGAATATGCACGCTCCCGGGATCCCTGCCGCACTTATCGGCAAGCTGATCTCTTTGGGCAAGCCCGAACCGGTGCTGCTCGTCGGTGATCACCAGCGCGGCGTCCCGGAATCGCACGCCCGCCGAAATCAGCGCATGGGTGCCGATCACGAAATCCACCTCGCCCGCCGCAATCTGCTTTTGGACGTTTCGCTTGGCGGCGGGGGTCAGACTGCCCGTCAGAAGGGCGATCCGCATTCCCGACCCGTCCAGAAGCGCGGTCAGATCCTCGAAATGCTGGGTCGCTAGGATCTCGGTAGGCGCCATCATGGCGCATTGGTAGCCGCTCTTCACCGCGAAATATGCGGCGGCGGCGGCGCAGACCGTCTTTCCGCAGCCCACGTCTCCCGAAACCAGACGGTTCATAGGAAATCCAGACCGCAGATCGTCGGCGATCTCGCCGATGACCCGCCGCTGCGCTCCCGTGGGAGCAAAGGGCAGATAGGCGTAAAACTCGTCCTCCATCCCCTTGGAAATAGGGAAAACCGGCGCGATCCGCTCCTTTTTCCCGCCTTTTGCACCCAAAACGCCCAGCGCAAACCGGAACAGCTCTTCGAAGATGAAGTAGTTCCGCGCACGCTCCAGCATTTCGAGATCGGGGGGATCGTGGATGATGCGCAGCGCCTCCATGAGCCCGCAAAGTCCCCGCATCCGACGGTATTTTTCGTCCACGGGATCAGGCGTGGCGGGATCCAGCCCGGACAGTGCCGCCCGGATCATCGCCTGCATCATCTTTTGCGAGATCCCCTTGGTCAGCGGGTAGATGGCATAGTAATCGGGCAGATTTCTGGCGGGTGTGATCGGCTCGTACTCGGGAGAGGACAGGGAGTACGTCCCCCTGAACCGCTCAATTTTGCCGAAAAAGCGGTAGGTTTGCCCGATTTTGAATGCCGATTTGACATAATTCTGATTGAAAAAGGTGACAGTGATCTTTCCCGACTCGTCGAAGGCGGAGAATTTGGTGAGGGTCATTCTGCCCTTGAGGGTCGCCGTGGTCGGCTCGCTGCCGACGGTCAGGATCATGGCGCACTTTTCGCCGCTCTGCACCGCTTGCAGGACGGTCGAGATCTGTCCGCGGTTCTGATAGGCGCGGGGAAAGTGGAAGAGCAGATCGCCCACCGTTGTGATATGCAGCGCGGCAAGCTCTGCCGCCCGTTTGACCCCGACGCCGGGCAGCATCCCCACGGGACTGTCGATTTTCAGCATGATTCCATCTCCTCCTTTGGCGGTATTCCCGGGCTTTCTATGAAAATATTTTAGCATAAATCAGCCGCTTTGTCAAGCGTTCCGTGCATATCGGGCAAAATCGTCGGGCAAACTATGGGTAAATCACGGATAAAGAAGGGCTGATCGAATGAATACGAAAATTTGCAGGAAAAGTGCGAAAAAGATTGCAAAAATAGCGGATGATCTCCCCGATTGGCAGGCGGAAACCTCCATTCAGGCGGGAATCAAGGACGCGAAGGGGCGGACAGTCTGGGCGATGCGAAACTTCTGCTCCTTCCGCGTTCCTCTGCTGATGCTGCTGATCGGGCTTGCCATGGCATCCGCCATGCTGATGATCGTCCATCGCTGTCACAAGCACAAAAAGATGAAGCACAAGGCAGTCTACTGCGATTGCGCCACGGCGGGGTAAAAAAGCGGCCGGGATCCGGGGGTAATTTCCGGATCCCGATCGCCTTTTTGGGTAGTGATCTTAATTCGCTAGTGAGTGCACCCGGTCAGAATCGGGCATAAATGCTTGATTTTTGACAGTATTTTAGACTAATATACTCTACCTATTGTTCAGCGACGGTCGTTAGTCAGCGGGAAGCGAGGGGGAAGAATGATCTCAAACGCCGAACACTCTTCCCCCTCGC
>CAYOON010000066.1:0-8543 GCA_964405595.1 uncultured Lachnospiraceae bacterium
TTTGAGAAAGTTTTTGAAAATTTTGTTTTCGGCGTGTGATAAGTACATTATAGCAGATTTACTGGACTTTTGCAAGAGCAAAAAAATTCTGCCCGCAGATGCGGGCAGGATTTTTTATAGGTTAAGTGTCCTTCGGGCACGGATAGAAAATTTCACCGTTATAGTTAAACGCTTCAGAATATGATAGATTGACGGTTTCTTCAACCAGTTCGCCATTCTCATAGAACCGCAAAATCAGGTTTCCCTCGGTTATTTCATATTTTCCTCTGCGCTGTTCAAACGTGTCGATCCCACTTTTGTATTCGAAAGTCCCATCGAAATGCAGGGTAAATAGACTGCCTCCATCTGAATAGAAATCCATGAAGACAAGACTCCAGGGATTGCCAGTCGGATCAAGCAGAGTTCCATTGTACGGTAAGAATCTTTCTTCGTTATAGTAGAACCCCGAACTCAACACCAACATGTCGGTTTCTTCGACAAGTTCTCCATTCTCATAGAATCGCAAAAACAGGTATCCATCGATCTTTTCATATTTTCCCTCGCGGGGATAGCACGAGCTGAAAAGGTTCCCGTACAGGAAGGTTCCGTCATCTTGCAGAATGAGGAAATTGGATTCATCGGAAATGAGGATCATATATACATCCGAAGCATTATCAGGCGTAGTTTGCCCGCCCTGCTCGGGCAGCTTCCCGGCGTTGAAGTAGTCCTCCAGCTCGGCGATCGTAAATTCGGCGTCAACATTCGAAACGCGGGTCTGGCTCACTACAGGCAGAACACCGTCGGGGTTTTCGCCTTTATCACGCCTCAGGCATTCGAAGCCTACAGCCTGATCGCCGTCGAAAGATATATAAAACGAATAATTTTCCTGTTCGAAGTTTTTCACGACATAGAAGCCCTCGATATACTTGTGCGTCGAGAAATCCACCGTCCTCCTGCCCGACAATTCGTCAGTTGTGAAGCCGTTACAAAGGCAGGAAAAATATCGGTCGCCGTTTTTGAAGGTAACAAGGGAATCACCATAGATGAAGTTTTCAGAAATCACAACATCCACAACGCCCGTTCCGAGCTTTGAGGCGAGGAAGCCCGTTTCATCGGTCAGTTCAATCTGAAAGAACGATACCTTCGTAATATAGAACACCTGCTCCGGATCAATCTCGTAGTAGTAAATATCGGGATCCTCGGACGGCGGCAGGGTCGGCGGATTCTGCTCTACGGGGGCGCCGGGAGTTTCATAAGGCGGTGTGGTGGCTCCTCCTGCGGAAAGCAGTGTGATCCTATAGGGATTCTGACTGCCCGCCGACAGATGGGACGCCGAGGAACTCGACGAATCGGTCAGAACCCGGATGGCGGAATAGTAGTTCAGCATGTCGATACTGTTGATATGCAGATTACCCGTAGGAAGATCGACATTCGGAAGATCGCCGGTTTTCGGCGGAGTGACGCCGCTCTGCAGCGGTTTTGTTCGATCGGAGCTGCCCGACGTGCGCGGCTCCACGATAATATCGTCCGATCTGAACAGGGCGGGGACGGTAAGCACCGCTCCGACGGTCAAGGCCAAACAAGCCGCTACGGCTATGGCTCCCCGGAACGCCGGTCGCTGCACGAGGGGCGTTTTACTGCGGATTTTCTCGGATTCGATCCGTTTTTTCAGTTTATCGGCAGTATCGACCGAATAAGCTTCGTTAAGCAGATCATCATCCACTTTCGATAGCCATTCGGACAGCTTTTCATTGCGTGTATTTTCGTTTTTCATTGGTAAATATCCTCCTTTTCAAGCACCTTTTTCAGTTTTATTCTCGCTCGGAACAGCTTTACCGAGACGGCATTCTCGCTCATCCCGAAGCGTTTTGCAAGACTCGTCACAGATTCAAGGTAGATGTATCGGCGAACAAACAGGATTCGAGTTTCGGCGTCCAGATTTCGGATGA
Organism: uncultured Lachnospiraceae bacterium; assembly: GCA_964405595.1. Taxonomy (GTDB): domain Bacteria; phylum Bacillota; class Clostridia; order Oscillospirales; family CAG-272; genus CAKSQF01. Next base: position 1,929 of record CAYOON010000066.1, read on the forward strand.
AATCGGAGAGAACCGATCCGATCCGTCTGCTCTCTTCCCGAAAGTCCGCCCCCGTATCGGGGATGCAGTCGTCAAGCTCGGACAGCAAGACCGTGTAGCCCGAATCTCGTTTCTGCCGTTTGTTATATTTCAGCCGATTGATCCCGATATTCCGTGCGATTCTGCAGACATAGGCAGGCAGACTGTCCGGACGGCTCGGCGGGATACTGTTCCAGACCGCCAGCAGCACGTCGTTTGCGCACTCTTCCACATCGCTTTCATCGCCAAGCATTTCCCGGAGTATGCCTTTGTACAGTCGGGAATATTTGCGGGACAGCTCGTCAAGCGCGTTTTCGCCGCGATCGAACAGCTGATCTATGATCTTGCTATCATCCATATTTGCTCCTTTCCGTGACATTTGGGCATTGTATACTTTGCCGTTCACCTATATAGTCAACTTTTTCGGAGAAATATTACAGGTCGGAGGAAATTTTTTGTACTTTTTTAAAGATCGCTGCCTTTCCGTCTTTTGAACACAACGATTTCCGCATCCGAACCGCCGTCGCCGTACTCGCAGACCAGCAGATAGTTTTCATCCGCGGTAAGACCGTAGCACCGGGTACTGTTCTTTTTGTGGATCTGATTGCCCAGATAGACCCTGTTGTCGTCCCACAGCTTGACGGACTGCCCGCCCGGAAACGTATATTCAAGATTGATGAAAGCGCCTTCCAACGCGTTGAGGTCGGTAACCTCTTCCATATCCTCGATCCCGAGCGCGTTGAACTCGGCGATCAGCTGTTTTTTGAGATTACAGGGAGCGGCAAAACATTTTCCGCTATTTACGCATCCGTCCTTTTGGCAGCACGCCGCAATTATACAGATCCCGCCGAACGGGCGTCCGCCCGTTGCCGCACATCCGCCACAGTTTTCCTTCAATCCGCACTCGGTGCAATCCAGTCCGCATATTGAACACATTTTAATTTTCCTCCTAGATTTGATTACGTTTTCACGGTTACGAATACGGTCGCAAACTCGGTCTCATACTGCTCCGCGATCGTCATTCCGGCGGATTTTACAAATTCCGCCGTCTCTTCCGGCACATCCGGGTAGATTTCAACTTTTCTTATCCCCATGTCAATGGTTTTGCTCTGATTTTTGTCGATGGACAGTACAAATCTGCCCCTATCGCCCAGCAAATCGGCGACTTTGGTTATGGCGCGCTGTTTGTCCGCAATGTGCAGGAAGGTCAGCGAGGAATAGATCACGTCGAAGGTACGGTCGAACTCGTAGTCCAGAAAATCCGCGCAGATCAGCTTCACATTCCGCAGCCCCGCAAGATTTTCCCGCGCCCGGTCAACGGTTTTGGGCGAAATATCCACGCCGCAGAATTTCCCGCAATTCGGCGCGACCCGAACTGCCAGTCTGCCGGTTCCCACACCGATCTCCAGCACCGATTTGCTTTTGTCGAGCGCCATTCTGTCAATGAAATCCGCTCCGTCCCACTTGTCCATGTAAGCCCGCAGCGGCTCCGGATCGCGCGCGGGATCGTTGTCTTCGTCGATCAGACGATCGTAGTGATCGATCACGGCATCCGTCATGATACACTCCCCTTTCGTTTCATTCATTAACCCACACGTCAATTTCATCCCTGCCCGGCTCCTCAAACCATGCTGCGAACTTCGCGGCGAGATTTTCATCGACGAAATAGGCGTTGACTTCGTTTTCCGATACAGCGTCGTTCCGCTTTGTCAGCCGCGCCTGCCAAGTTTCGTCGCATATATCAATGTAATGAAACTCGCACGGGATATTCCGCGCCGCATAGAATGCTCTCGCGGATTCCCGGCTCTCTTTTGTCCAGAATCCCCAGTCAAGGATCACGTCGATTCCTGTTTCGAGGATCTCCACCGATTTTTCATACAGATATTTTTGCGTTCTCGCTCCATACAGATCGTGCCGGTCGCCGAGGTACGGACCCAGAACGGAGAGCATGATTTCATCGACAGACAGCAAAACCGCCTTGTTCTGACGGAACAGTTCCTTTGCATATGTGCTTTTTCCGCAGCAAATCTTTCCGCAGATCAGAATCACCTTTGCCATGTCAGCCCTCCTTATGCGCAAGATATTCACCAAGCGCGGTATACTCCCGCAGATAGGCTCCGCGCTTTTCTTCGTTGGTTTCCGCGAAATCGTTATGCTTCGAGTAGATTTCCAGCATTTGATTCACGTCGATCCAGTCTGGGATCAGTCCGCGTTCGCGCTCTGCGGCGGTCAGATTCTGCTCTGCCTGCCCGATCACTTCGCAGACGAAATAGTGGCTGATATATTCGTATTCCTCATAGAATTCGCGCATTGTGAGGAAATAGCGGATCGTTTTTACAATGTATCCCGTTTCCTCGCGAATCTCCCGGACACAGCATTCCTCGAGCGTTTCGCCCGCTTCAAGACCGCCGCCCGGGATCAGATAGTAATCGGTGTTCAACTCGTGCGAAACAAGCATCCGGGAATCCCGGACGACAATCCCCCGGCATCCGACCCGCGTTTTCGTGGCTATTTCGTATGCGTTCGCGCCGTGGATTTCGATGGTTTTCACAGACTGTGGATCCGCTTCCGGATGCAGGATATAGAGCTGATTCGGATAGCCGAACTCCTCGATCAGCGCATCTTCGACAAATCCGAACTTCTCATAGAGTGCTCTCGGCGCTCTTCCCTTTTCGTCATCCTTGCGGAAGGTGGAAACCGTAATCGCCTTGGTTCGATCCAGATTGCCCAATGCTTCGCTTAAAAGCATCGTGGCGATACCACACCTTCTATGATCGGGAGAAACGCCGAGACAGCAGATCATATTCCGTCCCCTTGAAAAGAGCAGTACACCCGCGATCTCTCCGTCCGCTTTCACGCAGATCGCCTGATGTTTATTCATGAATTTCAGCACCGTCGCTTTATGCTCGTCCAGACTCTCCTGTGTTTCCAGACCGGGGAAGTTCGATCGAATCCGCACCACAAGGCGCATCCAGTTTTCAATATCCTCAGGCACTCCGTACAATAATTGCATAATCGTTCTCCTTTTCACTCGGATATTCTCCCGTAACCTTGAAACTCCTCCAACGTGCCGTGAAACACGTTGAGATCAATAAACCGCTCCTCTCCCGAATAACCGGACAGCCGTCCCCGGTTGCTGTACTGCCAGAACGTCCACTCTATGCCGTCCGGCAGTTTGGGACTGCGGAACACATCCCCGTAGTCGGAAAATTCGTACGCAATGAAGAGTTCGTACGACTCATATGTCGCATAAAGGATCGGCGCAACACCGTATGCCTTTTCCAGCTCGGTCAGCAGGATCCGCAGTTCCTCCTTGATTGCCGCCGGATCTTCCGGGGGATTCGAGACATACTTCCCGTACAGTTCGACATCCACCACTGGCGGCAGAATACCGTCATACGGGTAGACGGTATTCGTGAAATTCTGTGCCTGCGTCATTCCGGGGCTGTCGAAGCTGAAAAAGTGATAGGCTCCCACACGCAGATTCGTCTGAATCGCGTTTTTATAGTTGTTCTCAAAGCATGAATCCACGAACGTCGAACCCTCGGTCGCTTTTATGAAGGCAAAGTCGATCCCCTGCCCCGCGAGGATGTCCCAATCAATCTCCCCCTGATAGCGGGAAACGTCCACGCCTCTGACGGGATATTCGGTAGCGGAGGGGTTATTGAATTTGAGGATCCCGTTGTAAAACAGCGCTGCCGTCACAATCCCCGCTGCCGCCGCGATCAAAACAACCGCAACCATGATAAGGATGATTTTTTTCGAGCGTTTCATGTTTTTTCTCCGTCTCCGGCATACCGTTTTTCAAATTCACTCACCACCGACCGTATCGACACATCGATCTTCCGATCGCAAAACTTTTTGATAGGCTCCGGTATCTCCCGATAGAACGCCTCTGCAATTCCTCCGGCGATGCACGCCTGCGTATCGGCGTCCCCGCCGAAAGATACGGCGTTTCGTACCGCGCTTTCGTAGTCGGCAGACTGCAAAAAGGCAATGATCGCAGGCGGAACGCTGTAGGATGTCCGGCTGTCAAAAACGTGGTTTTCGCGGATCTGCTCCACCGTCCCAGACAGATCGTAGCCGAAATTCTGACAGATATATTCCTTTATTTCATCCTTCGAACTGCCGGTTCGCGCCAGAAATACCGCAGCCGCAACGGCTTCTGCCCCGCGGATCGCCTCCCGGTGATTGTGGGTCGGCAGACAGCTCGCTTTTGCCTGAAGGAGGGTCTGTTCCAACGTCGCGTATGCGTAACCGATGGGGATCACGCGCATAGACGCGCCGTTTGCGTAGCTGCGGGATCTGCCGAAAGACTTGTTTTGCGCCCAAGCGGAAAACATATTCCCAAAACCCGCATACGGAAAGTAGGAATAGTACTGCCGATACTGCGCGGCATATTCATTCGCCCGCTCTTTCAGATGAAATCGGCGCGCATCGGACGGATTCTCCAGAATCGCCCTGCATACTGCGGCAATCAGCACGCTGTCGTCGGTAAACGTGCTGTCGGGCTGAAAGGCGAAATCGTAATCCTTCGTACAATGGTTTTCGTAATACGAGCCGATCACGTCACCGTATATTGCACCAAACATAAGCAAGTTCCCTTTCTACCATATACTTTCCCAAAGCGAGCTTGACAGCACGAGATTCCAGATTGCTTCCGAAATCCACGGCTGAACCGTGAACATGATCAGGAAAACCACTCCGCCAACAAGGAACGGCTCGTACTTACCGTCGGATTCCGGCAGTTTCAGACGCAGTTTTGCCGAAAACTTGCTTGAAAGCAGGTATCCGATGACGGTTCCGGCGGTGTTTGTCAGCAGATCGTCAATATCCGTAAGCCGGAAGGTGAAAATTTGCAGGATTTCGATCAGCAGCGAGAATCCGAGGCCGATCAAGAGCGTCTTTTTCATCGAGCGGTATCTGCTCCACAGGCTAGGCAGCAAAAATCCCAGCGGAATGAACAGAAGAATATTCAAAACCGTGTTTTTTGCATATTCAAAAGGACTGTTTACGATGTCCAGAATCGGAATCCAGTTGATTTTCGCATATAGCGTAAAATTCTTTACCGTAGGAATCCCCACCACCGTAAAAACTGCGGACAGATAGGCTGCAAACACAAAAATCAGCAGCGTTTTTTTCAAGCCGCCCCGTCTGAAAAAGAGATAGTGCAAAATAATCAGAACCGGCAGCAGAACCACGGTCGTTGAGACAATTCCAATGCCCATTGACAACAAACGAACCATAGTAAAATCTCCTTACATTTGGGATTACAAATCTATATTGGCTCATTATACCATATTCGGGCATTTTCTGTCAACCGTTTAAAGAGAATCTGAAACATTTGTTCATTAAAAATTAACCTAATCACATCAGACAAAAAACCTCTCTTTCGTTTGATGTCACCATTATCATCAAACAAAGAGAGGTTGTAACAAATTATTCTGCCGCCTTAAAGTTGTAGATGGGCTTAATATGCGCGATAATTTCCGCGGTGGGCTGGATATTCTCGACAATTTCGTCCATATTTTTGTAAGCCATCGGCGACTCGTCAAGGGTAGCTGTGTTTACACAGGTGGTATAGATACCTGCCATTTGCTTCTCATACTCTTCCATCGTGAGTCTTTCAAAAGCGGCGGATCGGGACATTAACCGACCTGCCCCGTGCGGGGCGGAATGATTCCAATCCTCGTTGCCACGGCCGACGCAAATCAGGCTTCCGTCACGCATGTTGATGGGAATCAACAGCTTTTCGCCCGCTTTCGCGGATACCGAACCCTTCCGGAGAACCATTTCATCGACGTCAATATAGTTATGAATGGTCTGAAACGAGTCATAACCTACAATACCTGTCTTTTCAAGCAAAATCTCCGCCATCTTCTCGCGGTTGCGCTTCGCGAACTGCTGACAGACATCAATGTCGTGCAAATAATCCTCCATAAAAGAACCATAGAGATAGCAAAGCTCACGGGGCATCGTAGGCTCTTTATCCTCCCACTCTTTTGCCAGCTTTTTGAGCGTTGCCTGAATTTCGCTTCTGCGTCCTTCCTCTTTGTATGTACGGATGATTTCATCACGCTTTTTGAAATACTCCTCTTTACCGAGATTCAAGTCAACTGCAATACCTTGATAAAATTCTGCCACCTGTGTGCCAAGGTTACGGCTTCCCGAGTGGATAATCAAATATTTGTTACCGTCCGCGTCGGCGTCGATCTCTATAAAGTGATTGCCTCCGCCGAGCGTTCCCAAGCTTCTCTCGAGTCTTTTCGTATCCTTGAGGCTACGGTAACAACGAAGAACAGTCAGATCAAAGCGTTCCTGTCTTCCTTCCCAGACATTTCTTCCGCATGGAATCGAATGTGCAGCTTCATCGAATTTTACCAAATCAATATCCACATTGCCGAGCGCAACAGTATACATACCGCAACCAATATCTACGCCTACCATATTGGGTACGACTTTATCCACAATGGTCATCGTGGTTCCGATGGTACATCCTTTTCCTGCATGGACGTCAGGCATAATGCGGATCTTCGAATTTCTGAAAGCCTCTTCGTTGCATACCGACTCGATCTGCTCGTATGCCGTAGGCTCCAA
>CAYOON010000067.1:0-8513 GCA_964405595.1 uncultured Lachnospiraceae bacterium
GATACCGCCTCTGCCCAGCCAGCGGGCGATGTAGCCATTGTCCTTGTAGTGACAGAGCAGTCCGTCCAGCATTTCTCCGGTTTTCTCGGGAGTAAGCAGGGAGATAGCAGGCCACTCGGCACGATAGGTGTCCCAAAAACCGTTGGTCGTGTACATCTTTCCCTCGGTCACCTTCCCGGTGTAGGGGGATAGATATTTCCAGCTCGGGCTATCGGATGTACCGACGTTCTCCGAGAAGAGCAGCGGATAACAGTACATCCGATAGAGGGAGGAATAAAGGCTCTGCAGCTGCGTATAGGTTGCTCCCTCGGGGACGATCAGATTGCAGATCTGATCCCACTCGCTCTGCGCGCGGGAAAGCACGCTGTCGAAGGTGTCGGTATCGGAAATCTCCAGCGCAAGATTCTTTTTTGCCTGATCCTCCGAGATATAGGAGGTGGCAAGCTTCATTCCAAGGCGGGAGGTTCCCTTTTCGAAGGAGAGAATTGCCGTCCTGCCCTTGATCTGATAGCTGCTTGCGGGCGCATCGATTACCGAATAGACATACATCTTCTGATTGTAATCGCTGTAACCGGCGACGATTGTCTGTCCCTTTTCTTTGTCCACCGTAACCTTCACCGACCCGCCGTGATCGGTGCCGAGGATCAGATTGATAAAGGGCGCATCGGCAGGATAGCTGAACCGCGCATACGCGCCGTGCGAGGTCGGGGTCAGCTCCATTTTCGCCCCTGCGGCACGGGGATCGTCCTCGTTAAAGACAACGCTGTAGTAGTGCGCCTTAGCGATCTCGTTATCGTGCGTGTAGACTGCCGTACGGTGCGTTGCATCAATGTCGTCGGAAGAGCTTACCGCTTCGGGATTGATAGAGGTATTCAGCATCATCTGCCATACGCCCCAGTTAGCGTCGGGCAGCCACGGGGATGCCGTGTGATTGACGGTGATGTGCCGCAGAGAACAGCCGCTTCCGTTCTCCTGATAATAATAGGGCAGCAGTTCGTCGGTGGTGTTGGCGGGAGTGTATTGGTTGAAGCCGTTGGGCACGGTTACAAGCGGTACGGTGATCCCTCGGGATACCGATTTGGTGTTGTTCGTGCCGCGGAGGATATTTATGTAGTCCGATAAATGATCGTATTCTGCCGCATCCCTGTTTTCGAGGACGATGTCGTCAAAATAGGCGAGAAACTCCTTCTTGGAGGAAGAGGACGGCATATCGAAAGAGACAAGAATCTGCGTGATCGTCTTGCCTGCCGCCACACTGCCAATACAGGATTCGATGTAGTTCCACTGCATGGTATAGAGCGATTCCGAGCGCCCCTGCGAGATCGGATCAAGCCCGAATCCGTTTTGATCGATCGCACCGAGTTCAGAAAGATAGCTTCCGTCCGAGAAGCGCAGATCGACCGCCATATACTTGGAGGTGTGATTGTAATCGTAGGCGGAGGTGAAGAGAGCGGGATAGATCACATAGGAAAGCCGGGTGTTCTCCTGCACGGGCAGATTCAGATCCTTGTAGATCACATTTCTTGCATAGGTGTTTTGGGTGGCGGACTGCTTGCCGTAGACTTGCAGCGCCGAATACCCCGTGAATCCGACGTTGGTATAGGCCGCGTCGGATACCAGCGGTCCGTTTGAGCGCAGTGACGCCATCGGCGAATCACCGACCTCCTCGACCTCGGTGTTTCCCCCGGTAAGCTCGCCTAAAAGCTCGATGTCTCCCAGCTGAAAGAGAACCGTCCCCTTGGTTGTCCAATCCGTCCCCCGGGTCTGTGTTACTTCCAGCTTGAAATAACGGTACTCCGGGGTAGGCGTATCAATGGAGTAGGTTTTTGTCTGCTTTCTCGAGTCAAACAATTCGTCTTTTCTGCTGTCGATGAGATTCCAGCTCTCGCCGTTCTCCGAGCCGTATAGATTCCAGTTTTTCGGATCACGCGGCTCGCCATCGTTGGCAGTAGTCAGCTTATAGCCACTCACACTGCACCCGGTGGAAAGTCCGAAGATCATAATAACCGGGGAGGAGGGGCTGATTGCGGAGAGATCAATGCAGTATTTGGTGTCGGCATTTTTGTCGAACAGATTGATCTTGCCCTCACCTGAAAAGCCATCCGGCGTTCCGTCGATCGAATTCGGAACAACGTGCGCCATGATGTCACTCTCATCAATTACACCGTAGCTGCACGCCTCTACCGAGGAAATGTGCGCGCCGTCCGGTTCGGATTGAAGGAGAGAGAGTCCATCCCCCTTCTCAAAGGAGGAGCGAAAGAGCGTTCTGACATCGGATTTCGATGCCGATCGATCGGATGCGGATGCGCCAAAGGTTGAAAGTCCTGCGCTCATTGGAAGCAGGATGGCTACAGTCAGGAGAAAAGAAATCATTTTTTTCATAGGGGTACTCCTTTATTTTGATATACAAATACGAGAACAAGAGATTGAAAATGGAAACTGAACTGTTGCGGGATTTTCTCTTTCGTCACTTTTTCTATTGCAATCATTGAATCTTTAAGTGAACTTTTTTACAGCTGGTAGTTGCAAAACGACAGACAATATGATAAAATGAAGTATCTGATTGTAGAAATGGGTGACGTTGTGCAAAAATACATTTTACAAAATCGTTGGGTTTTAGAAAAAAACAAGCTCTACTATTACGGACTACGCAACCGTAACAATCTGTTTCGCAATTCGGTTCGTCTTTCTGAAAGACAGGTCGATATTATCAAAAAATTACCTTGTGTATTGTCCGACAAAGAAAAAGAACTGCTTGGAGATCTTCTTAATATTCAAATCGTTTTAGAAAAGGATTTCCGACCAACGCCGCGTTCATTAAACGAAGCAACTTTCTGTACTTCCTGTGCCGCAAACGATTTCATCATTCCCGGTCTGGAATTCGACGAAAACGGACAATGCCCCATGTGTCAGACCGCTGACGAAGCGGATGCCTTAAAAAGCGTCGTCCCGATTCTGGATGAAATACCGCGATCGAAAAAATCCCGCTTTGATGTGGCGGTATTTTATACAGGCGGAAAGGATTCTACATTTTTACTCTATCATTTGGCAAAGCAAAAAGGGCTGCGCGTTCTGGCTTTAACTTGGGAGATTCCATTTTCGTCGGAAAGTGCCGCGAAAAGTATAGAAAATGCGAAAAAGCATTTTTCGAATGTAGAATTCATTTCACGTTCGGTTAGCCGGAATGACTTAAATCGGATCTACCGAAAGCTCTATGAACTGAGCGAGAATACCTGCGCCTGCCCCTCTCTTGCCTATCTGCTTTTTTATCCCGAATTGGTCGCAAACCGTGTCCCTTATTTCGTGGCGGGAAATGAGCCTGTACAAATGCTCGGGCTTTATTATAACCACATGGCGCCGAAATTCGCTTATCGTTTCGCAAATAACCGCGCGATTTCTTCATTGATAAACATCGGACGAATTCTTACGCTTCACCCGCCTTTCAAAAAGGGGCAGCTTCAAACGCTTCTTACCATGAAGCAGCTGGCTTACGGCGATCATCCCCTGAAAAAGATGAGCGGCTATTCAAATCCTTTGGTTTCCAATGTTGTAGACGCAATCCATGAGGTTCCCGAACTGTTAGCGCCGTTTAAGCGCAGTATCAGACGATCTTCATGGAGCGGAAATATTCCCGCCTTTGTACACCTTGATTTTGACAGAATCTGCGGCGGAAAATATGATTGGAATAAAGTAAAAGACGTTTTGATTGCGGAATGCGGCTGGGTTGCCCCCGACGACAGCAAAAAGGCACTGCATACCAGCTGCAAAATCGAAAAATGCAAGGATCATTCTCAATTTATCCGATTTTATCATTGTCGAAGCAAGATGATCCCATTTAGCGCTATTGAGATTTCTTTGGCAAGCAGACGATGCGGCCGCACGCGGGAAGAAATGCTCTATGAAATGGAGAATCTGCTGGGAGTTACACTCGAACCTTTACCCGAATGCAATCTCATGCGGGAATACATGGAGGAATGAAAATGACGGAGGTGTATTTCTTTTCGGGCAGCGGACACAGTTTCGCGGTTGCCGATTTTTTTGCGAAGCGGCTGCAAACCAGTATGTTAGAAATAACACAAAACGTCCAAAGCTCTGCGGAAACAGCAATCATTGTTTTCCCGGTATACTGTCAGAATATTCCTGCTACCGTAGTTCCCTTTTTGAAAAAGTTAAACGCCAGATATGCGGTTTTGATTGCGACATACGGAAGAATATCCTATGGAAATGTATTGTGGGAAGCTTCAAATCTGACGAAAGCGGATGTAATTGCGGCAGCATATGTTCCCACAGGACATAGCTTTTCGGAAGAAGGAGCCGAATTTGACCCGGCAGCGCTTGCCCCGATCTTTGAGAAACTTGAAAATCCAAGCAGCGCAAAGATTGACAAAACGTACAAAAATCCTTTCGCAGATTTCTTCCCCGCATGGCGCAGCCGTGTCGGTTTGAAGATTATACGCACCAACGCTTGTGACGCTTGTAATATTTGCGGCAAGAGCTGTCCCGTTAGCGCTATCGAAAACGGAAACATAAGCAAAAGCTGTATCCGTTGCCTGCGCTGTGTAACGATCTGTCCGAAAACAGCATTACAGATCAAGCAAAGAGGAATATTAAGGTTATATCTGAAGCAAAAGAAAAAATGCAATACCGTTTTATATTTGTAATGATAGCTATTCCCTTTTTATTCTACCGGAACCACGTCAAACCAAAGGGCACGGAACCTTTCATCGATCTGCGCGTCCCGGTGCCAATGTCCGAAAAACCAGTGCGTAAAGCTGACCTCGCGCATGACCCATTCCAGAAATCCGGTCAGTTCGGCATCATGCGAGTCAGGCTGACGGCACATCTGTCTGATGATCTCACGCGGCGCGGTATGGGTGATGATAATATCCACTTTGTTCGCATTTTCACGAAGATTCTGTGTCGCCGCACGATATTCATCGTTGGTCGGAAGTTCCTCGCTCCACCAGGACAGCCCTTCCCTGCGCATATACTTATCCATACTGTACGCGCCGCCCATGGTAAATATCTTCTTTCCCTCGATTTCGAAAACCTGACCGCGCATCAGATGCAGAATATTTTTGCGTATGCGATGCACGCTGCCGCCATTCCAGTTTTCGACTGGATAGCTGTTAATAGCTGTAAAGTTCTCATGATTGCCGTCACAAAAACAAATGGTATAAGACTTTTCCGCAAGAAAGTCCAGAAAATCCTGCTCGTCGGGACGATTCGTAAAAATGTAGCCGAAATCGCCACAGACGATCAATGTATCCTGCTCATTCCACGAATCTTCACCCTGCATATTGCCTTCAATAAAACGCAGCCGTTCACCGTGGGTATCGCCTGTTATATAGATCACAAAATCACCTCTTATATATGACTATGTCTTTCTTCGGTTGTCTCGTGTTTGAAAGAAACCTTCGGTTTCTTTCAAACTTTTTCCTCCAGCACCAGCACATTGACCCTGCCGCTGCGGACTGTGCAAGCGTCGATCGCAATCAGCCCGTCTCCGTAAAAGATGCTTGAATCCGTTCCGGAACGCTTCGGATCGAACCTTGTTGCAAACGTGGTCGCGCTGTGACCGCAGATCACTGTTTTCTCGTCCGGCATGGCGGCTGTCCGATACATGGCGTTCCAATCCGAAATGCGGGCGATCTGCCACCGATCTACCGGCGCCTGCCGCCAATTCTCCAAAAGACGCGGCGGCCGTTCCCCGCGAACCGTCGGCAGCCAGCCGTGTACGAAAATATAGTTCTCCGTTTCGTAATAATCCAGCATGGCGGCGATCATATTGCACAGCTCGCCCGACATTTCATCCGATTCCGGCAGGCGAAGCTCGCCGTATGCCCCGACGCTCCCCATACCGAAGAATTCCCGCAGCGTCAGATCGAGTCCGTGGCGGAGTTCGAATGGGTCGGCGCGCTTGTCCGTCAATATTTCCATAAGACGTTCGTCATGATTGCCCCGCACAAGCACCTTGCGCGGGAGCTTTTTGATATAGTCGTATACCTTGCGGTTTTCGTTGCCGCGGTCAAACAGATCGCCGCAGCAAATCAGGACATGCCGCTCGTTATTCTCGTCAAAGCCCGCCTCGTCCAATGCCTTTTTCAAAGGCGTATAATGCCCGTGTATATCCGAAACGACAAACAAGAGCTTTTTCTCATTCATAACGCAATGTCACCCCCCCGGCGAGTCCGATTTCAAGTCAAATGTACGCACGGTATTCAGATAAACCGCTTCCTCTATCCGATCAGCCGGTTCGCCGCGGATTTCGGCAATTTTCCCGATAACATTCGGCAATATCAGCGAAGAGTTGCATAGCTTTCTGCGCTGATTGCCCGAGGCGCAGGACACATTCCCAAGATCGGGCAGGACGAAAGGCGCATCTGTTTCCACAATCAGGCAGTCAAGCGGAACGTGCTTTACCGCATCGCACAACGCCCTTCCCTCTTCGCCCTCACAAAGGAGCTTGCCGCCAATGCCAAGCGCAAAGCCCAGATCAACATATTTCTTTGCAAGTGCGGCGTCGCCCGCGAAGCAGTGAACCACGCCTCCGTGAAGGCGTTTACTGTAACGCCGCAATATTTTCAATGCGTCCCGGTCGGCTGCGCGGATATGCAAAACAAGCGGCAGTTTCAGCGTATCCGCAAGTTTGATCTGATAGACAAACCATCTCTTCTGTCGGAATCTATGCTGTTTTCTTCTCGGATAATGGTAGTCAAGCCCCGTCTCTCCGATCGCTATGACCCGCTCGTGCGCGGCAAAACCCTTGAGCTTTCTGCGATTTGCCCACGCGGTACGGAAGCAGCGGGTGGGATGGACGCCCACCGCCGCCCACAGAAAATCCCGGTGATCTGCTACGATAGCCAGCTGCTTTTCAATATCGTCAAACCCGATGGACGGCTCGATGATCCCGCAAATGCCGCTTTCCCGAAATCGGGCAAACAAGTCCTCCCGATCGGCTCGGGCGATTGCGTAATCGCCGCCGTCTGCATACAAATAGGGAAATTCGTTGTCAAAACGGGTGTGCGCGTAGTGGGCGTGTGAATCGATAATCATCCGAATCACTCCTTACTTAATTGTTCCATTACCCCGTCTGACAGGTTCTTCATTCCTTCTGCCGTGGGATGAAATCCGTCAAAACTTTCGTAGGGCTGACCGTTTTCATACAGGTCGATGAGCCGACAGCCGAACGCCTTCGCGCAGCTTCGGATCGCGTCGCAATACTGTTCGATATGCCGCCTGCCGTAGTAATACGGGAACTGCCAATCCGGGTGCTCCCGATGCCGGCTGACAGACAACGTGAAGCACCAGATCTCCGCCTCGGGATAATTCCGGCGGATTTTCTTCAGCATGGCGCTGTATGCCCCGTGAAAGCTATACAGTGAATCGAGTCCTTCATCTATTGGGAAACCGTGTCCCCAGTCGTTCGTACCGATGTAGATCATGATCACGTCAGGGCTTATCCCGGCAGCCCCCAGCGCGGAAGTACGCTCATCACTGCATCCATACGATGGGATCTGAAAACACCGATGATCACATACCGTGCTTCCCGAGAAGGAGTTGTTCACGAGCAGCTTCCCGCCCAGGTGCGCAATCACCTGTCCCCACCATGTGTCAGACGGCAGATAAACGTCGGCACGCAGGCGGTTTTCGCCCTCGTAAAAAACGGCATAGTCCGGGGGATTATAACCCGAAAGCGTACTGATCGAATCGCCGAGAACGGAGAAGTATTTGTCTTTGTATTCGTTTTTGTGCATGTCTGTCTCTCCTTATCACATTCATTTGCCGGGAACTGCTATTTCTATATGATTATTATAACATATATTCCTTTGTTTGTCAACTAATGTGAACACGCTGTTATCAGACTGTCAGTAAACTGGTGATCGTTAAAAATGTGAACCTGTAACTTTTTCGTAACTTCTTGCTTTTTGTGTTGAAAAGATAGGATTGAAATGGTAAAATTGGATAAAAGCAATATCCATAATAAAAAAGGAGTGTTACTATGGGATTTTTACAAGGAAAAACCGCAATTATTACGGGCGGCGGACGCGCGAAACCGTTAAAGGACGGTTCGGCAGGCTCGATCGGCTACGGTATCGCCATCGCCTACGCCAAGGAAGGGGCTAACCTCGTTCTCACCGGCAGAAACGAGAAGAAGCTGATCGAAGCAAAAGAGGAGCTTGAAAAGCTGTACGGCATCAGGGTTCTTACCGTCCCGGCGGATATTAACGCAGGCGCGGACAACGAAGCAACCGTAAAAAGCGTGATCGATCAGACGATCGCCGCGTTCGGCAGAATCGACGTGCTGATTAACAACGCGCAGGCATCCGCTTCGGGCGTACCGATTGCCGATCACACCACCGATCAGTTTAACCTTGCGCTCTATTCGGGACTGTATTCGGCGTTCTATTATATGAAGGCCTGCTATCCCTATTTGAAGGAAACGAAAGGTACTGTCATCAACTTCGCGAGCGGCGCCGGACTTTTCGGCAACTACGGACAGTGCGCATATG
>CAYOON010000068.1:0-8458 GCA_964405595.1 uncultured Lachnospiraceae bacterium
CTGACGGGAGAAAAGGTTTTATGGGAATGGGGCATTATAAAAATTTATCAGGAGAGCATTATGGAATACAGGAAAAGAATCAAGGAAGTTCGGGAAGACAGAGATTTTACGCAGGCACAAATCGGCAAGATCCTTAACAAATCCCAGCAGGGCTATAATCATATAGAAGCCGGGCGGGCAGAGCTGAAAATTGAGGATCTGATTCGGCTATGCAAATATTACGATCTCTCTGCCGATTATCTGATCGGCTTGATAGATGAACCGAAATCGTATAAGTAACCTGATCCCCACCTTTTGAATGCCGTTGACTTTTTCGATAGGCTGATAAATATTTATGAAATCTTCACATTTATGTGATAATTTGATCGGAAATGTATGATAGAATAAGATTGCAAACGTGTCCCTTGAATGGGACGCGCAATCAGACGGCGAAGGATGGGAAAAACGGATGTCCTTTTTGGATGTTTTCAGCAGAGCGGATACGCTCCAGATTGTTATATGGTCGTTTTTTATCGGAATCATGATCGGAGCACTCTCTCTGTTCTATCAGAAACAGGTGATCGGTTCCTTTGTGCGGGCACTCCTCGCGGACGGCGCTGCCGATCCCGGTAACGCTAAAACCCTTGAGGAGCTGGGCTACGCAAAGAACCGCTTTGTTCGCTATGCTCTGCGGAATGGCTCGGTACTGCGGAAGATGGTCTGGGAAGCGGAGGATAACTATACCACCGATGAGAGCGGATTCCGCTATTCCGCCCGCACCAAGAAGATGGACATCAACACCGCCCGCTTCTATATCGACGATTCCAACCGGGTTCGGGCGGATCTGCGCTATAACGCCCAGGGAAGCGATATTCTGGTGCTGCTGATCAGCGTGGTGATCTTCGCGGTGGCGGCGTATGCCCTGCTGATCTTCATTCCCTATATTGTTGATTTGTTCAAGAATAACACCTCGGGATCCTGAAAGCGAGACTCTGGATTTTCGGGAAAGGAACGGACGGGAAAATGAATCTGAAAAAATTCCTTCTGCTGATCCCGCTGGCGGCAGTGGCGCTGGTGCTGATCGTGTACGCGGCGATCTGGTACTCGGGAACCCGCTACGTCCGCTATGAATCGGAGGAGTACGGAAAGATCCGATTTATCGGAAAGCTGAACGAGGACGGAGTCCCCGCGGACGGTAAGGTTTACTATTCGGACGGCAAGAAGGCCGTTCTGTCGGTATACGATGACGTATTGGAGTTCCGGGACGGAACCATCGTAAAAGGCGATCTGTTCAAGCTGGAGTACAGCGACGGAAACAGCTATATCGGTGAGCTTCAGGGGCTGATCCGGGACGGCAGGGGCGTTCTGACCTTTACGGGCGGGGATGTCTACGAAGGCGGCTTCCTCTTCGGCTCCATGACCGGCAGCGGCAGCTATTACTATAAGAACGGCGACGTCTATATCGGCGATTTCAAGGATGGCGTCAAGTGGGGCAGCGGCTGCTATACATGGGCAGGACAGAACAACGGCGTCAGCGTGCGCTATATCGGCGAGTATCTGGACAATATGCGGCATGGAAAGGGCGCCTACACCTATTCCGACGGCAGCTATTACGACGGCTATTACGAGTATGACGCCAAGTGCGGGAAGGGAACCATGACCTTCGCGTCCGGCGATCGCTACGAGGGTGATTTCGTCGGCGATCTGCGCAGCGGCAAGGGTGTCTACACCTTCGCCTCGGGCGATTCCTACGAGGGTGACTTCTATCGCGGGCAGATCACGGGATTCGGCACCTATCACTGGGCGTCCGGCGACCGCCCCGACTACACCGGCTACTTCGAGAACGGCGTGGTCGTGACCGTTGTCCCCGATCCCAGCCAGCCGGAAACACAGCCGACGACCGCGCCGGATACAACGGAATAAGAAAATTGACCCCCCGTTTTGCGTAAGCAAAACGGGGGGTTATCTTGTGGGAGCGCTTATTGCGTTGCAAGAGATATATCGGTGATACGACTGCTGTCGATAGGATAACTTCGAATGAAATCGGTGTCAACCGTCACGATTACGGTATCGCCCTCGGCTGTACGGTAATAACCATAGCTTACGCCTTCGCCGATTTCGATTTTGTACGGCAGACCGAAGCCGAGATCAATAAAATCACCGGTGTATGTTCCCGGTTGAACGGCAAGGAACTTTTGGGCGGGAAATAACGGTGAATCCGGTATTTCGTCAACATATCCGAATCCATCCCACGCCAGCCATATGTCGAGCCAGAAATCGGGTACAGTATCGTTATAATACCAATGAATCAATGTTGTTGTACATAAAAGCATTGTATCACTTCTGACGCCAATTCGTTTAGCCTGCTCTCGAAAATACTCGTTGCTTTCGCTGCCTTTATTCGGAAACGGAAACGACAATCCGAATACTCCGTAAACATCATCATCTGAAGATCTGCTTATAAGCACAACATACTGCTTTCCGACTTCTGAAACGGGAATATCTGTTTCGCAATGCTGAACGGTGACGGTATCGTTTGAAACATACCACCGGCTGCCGTCAAACCCGGAAACGATCGCTCCTTCGCTTTCTGTGAAAAACGATGTTTTGTCATAGATTTTATCAATAGACAGTTCAAATGGAATAACAGAAGGCTTTTCGGTGATTTGCGTATAATCAATATTTCTGACGGTAATCAGACATACCGCTGAAATTTTCCCGTCTCTTTCGTTGCTGTCAAGACATTCGATAACGCCAAGTACAGGCATAACGACCACACAACCAACCGTGTCGGTGCGTTCATAAGCTATTTTTTGACCTTCCGTTTGGGGATAAGATTCCACTGCTTCGGGCGAAGAAATTACCGGATTATCGGCAGTCTGCTCAACAGGCGAGGTAGATTCGTCGGTAAACGCGACAGTGCTATTCTCTGTCCCCGCGCCAACGGTGTTTGTGGGGGTTACGACAATCGCCTCGTCACAGGACGCAAGGCAGGTGCAAAGGATCGCGAGAATACAGAGCAGGGATAGCTTTTTCATGGGGAGACCTCCTTTATCTTGTTATACGCAACTACACCCAGACTGCGAAGTCACTCCGCGTCGAGATAGGGGTAGAACCATTTGTCCAGTGCCTCGGAGGCGAATCCACGAGCGTAATGCTTGGAAATCCCGATTGTTTCATATAGATGATTGAAATACTCGTCGCTGATTTCGTCTTTGCTCGGTAGCGGAACGGATATTCCGCCCATATTGTAGGTATCACTCGTGTTTTCGTGATCTTTCAGCAAAACCACAAGATACTCCTCTCCAACCTCGGCGACAGGAAAGATATTATCAATGAATCGAACGGCAACGGTATCCTCTTTCAGATACCAACCGCAGTAGTAGTTGGTCGCCGAAACGGTTGCGCCCTCCTTTTCATCGAAAAACGAGTTTTTCTCAATGATTTTGTCTATTGAAACGACAACGGGGATTTCTTTCTTTTCCTCGGTGATCTGCGAATAGTCAATATCCCGGACAGTAATCCGGCAAATCGCAATCGGAAGACCGTCTTCCTCCCATAAGGAGGTAAGGATATATTCTATTGTTTGGATGCTGGGTCCTGCGATCAGTTCGTACAATTGGGTGGAATCAATGCTGTCATAATAAATATCTTGCTTCTCTACGCTTGGAACAGGATTTACCGCTATCGGCAGGGAGGTTGTGAAATGATTCGCGGTTTGCGGAGCTTGTGTGGCTTCGACGGTTTGCGCGGATGTGAACTCCGATGCGCCGGTGGTACTTCCGGGGTTTATGACAATCGCATCATCGCAGGACGCAAGGTTGGCACAGATGATTGCGAGAATGCAGAGCAGGGATAGCTTTTTCATAGCGAAACCTCCTTTATCTTGTTGTGCGGGAACTACATCCCAACAGCGAGATCACTCTGCCTCAATGTAGGGGTAGAACCATTTTTTCAACGACTCCGGACCGAAGTAATCAGGGATATAGTAATCCACGTCTAAACCAAGCTTTTTGTATTGCTCTTTAAAATACTCATCGCTGAGTTCATCTTTTTTTGGAAGCGGAACGGATATGCCGGCTATTTCGAGGGGATGTTCGGGAATATAGTCAGCAGGGTGAGGACAATACCAGTGCTCGGCAACAATCGCAAGATAGCTTTTCCCGACTTCCGCTATGGGAAAATTAAACTGAAAATAGTGGACTTCAAAAGCGTTACCGACTTTTTTCCATTTGCTTCTTGAATGTTCTAATAAAACAACATCGCCTTCATTCAGATAAGAATGGTTGTTCTTTTCAATAATTCTATCAATTGAAACCGTAATGGGGATGGATTTTAATTCGTCTTCACGAATCAGCGAATAATCAATTTCTTTTACGGTGATCCAGCACAGCGCATACGATTTATTGTATTCCTCGAAAATCTCAAGAAAACCGGTTACTCCTTCTAGGGTATAACCCGTCCATTCTTCACCATAAGGATATTCACTGCAATATAGGATTTCCGGGCTTTCCGCGGCAGGCACCGTTATTGCAGGGATCTCTCCAATGGAGACGGAAGGGTTGGAGTTATCACGACTTACCGAAGCGGCGGTGGTAGAGCTTGGCGAGCTGGTTCTATCGGGATGTACGGGATCGATGACCGTGTCATCGCAGGATGCCAGACAGGTGCAGAGAACCGCGAGAATACAAAAGATAGATAGTTTTTTCACAATAATTACTCCTTTATTCTGCGTGAGAACAATTTATATGGTATTCCCATTTGCTGATAAGGTTAATCTTATCATAATATTGTGGAGCAGCAGCGGCTAGACGTCGTACCGGGATGTAATCAATAACCGAAAATACGGTAACAGGATTGGATGTCCTTGCTTCGCTCCAAGTATGTATATTTGGTGCACCCGGATGATTTAATTTAAGAGCATGCCCCATCTCATGACAGATTACGGTGTTTATAAGACCTTCCGTATCTCTATTATAATCTGTTTTCGCGCTTGATGGAAAATGATCGGAGTTGCTGTTTAAATAAATTGTAACAGCATTCCAGTCCGAAAATAGGATTTCGTTCATTTCATCTGTGTTGGAATAAATATTAACAAATTCTTCACAGGTGTAATTGTTTGGCACGGTTATTGCGTATCTATCGCGGTTCATGTCCAGCGCCTTAAATGTCACAACAAACGGATCAATATTTGTCGGAGCTTTATCCTCGGGTCCGTATATTATAACCTTATCCGTAATCCCGTTCCACAGCAAAGCGGCGGAGAAATCGTTGTCTTTAAACAGAGAGCTTTCCTTTATACTGCTGTGAAGCTCAATTTTAATATGCGCAACTCCGTTATAGATGCCTTTCGAATAGGAACCGGAGTAAAAGTTATTGAACGTGTCGGTGGGTATTCTCTCAAAGGTAAACAAACAACGAAGATTCCGCGATTGCGCGCCAGTGGGTGTGGTTGCGCCCAGGGGCAGGGACAGAAAATATCCGGAGCTTACGTTTCGCAGATAGAACGCCGTTTCCGAGTTTGCCGTGACGGTATATTGAACCGAATTTACACCGTTGTTGAGGGTCAAGCCAGCGGATGACGTAGTGTTATAAATTGCATAGGAGTAACTGCTGCCTTTATCGCCCTTGCCGATCGCGTTGATGGTATATCTATCATTGCCTAGATACTCTACGCACCACAGCTGTAACGGATTGGATGAATCTTTGCTGCTGGAAACGGCGATTGCATTCCCGGAGCTGGGGGCTTGCAGGTATCTCGAACCATTGCTGATGAGGAACATCGTCATGGTTTCGTATCGGATGGAGAGAGAGGGCTTGTTGCTGCTTCTGTTATACGAGGCGAAGGTTTTGCACCAATTGTTCTGGGTTTGCGACTCGAACGCATCGTCTGCTTTGAAAACGATTCCGTGACCGGGCGTGCGTGTGCCAACCGCCCATCGTTTTGCCAAAGCCGTTATGTCAAAAGCATATCGGTGACGTTGCGCCTCAACATTTCCCTTGCCATACGAAATCAGCTTGCTGTCCAAGCACTCCTGAACATAATTACTCGGCATGCCGCTCCATGTGGTAGAGGACGCCTCTGACCAAGAATCTGCATATTCATAATATTCATGGCAGTAAACCGTAAAATCCTGTTTGTCCTGACACATTATATCCCGCAGTTCTACCTGCGCGGACAGGATCATCGGGGCGAGTGTAACCGGCATTTGAAGATTCGGGAAGCGCATCAGTGCCCGCGCCCGCGTACCGTCCGAACAACGACCGACATTCAGTGATCCGGAATCGCCGGCATAGGTATGATTTTCACGAATGGTCACATCTTCAATCGCGCCGGCTCCGTCTTTGTCATAGTTGATTTCAATGGTCGGATCAATACGGATGGGATACACGGTTGCCTCGTCGGAGAGGTACGCATCGTCAAGATGAATGGTCAGGATGTATTCCTGATTTTCCCGTACGGTTTCGTAGGTCATGGAGCCCAGCGTATTATTGCGCTCATCGGCAGTGAAAACGATAATATCGCCGATGGTTGCTTCCTTGCTTCCTTCGCTATCAGCCAAATAGTAGGAGCCGTATTCTTCACAAAGCGTCAGCCCGTTTGTATATAGCGTAAACGCATACTCGGTTTGCCCGGTGTAGTGATTTACGACAATGTCTTCTTTGAATCCGGCATAGGTGAGGGAGTATTCATAAGATGTTGTATCATCCAGAATATAGGTTACAAGTTTATTTTCGTTTCCCAGCGTGGCGGCGGAAGATGTGCTCGGATTGACGTCCGGTACGAGCGTTACTTCAATATCATTATATGTAAGTGAAATGCCGTCAGTCAAATTTCGCTCGAAGGCGGTAATGATTTCATGATCTGCCGTGATAAAACTTCCGTCAGCCTTTTTTTGTACTTCCAGAGAAATATCGCGGATTTCGCCGTTCGATGCAACATATTTTACCGGGTGACTGTACACTCGCATAGTTTTGGAGCCGCTCCCGTTTTGGAATACAAAGGTGTACAGATCCGTTTCGTCCTCGGTAACTCTGCCAACATAACGGTTTTCCCGGGCTTCCTCCGAATCGACTATGTCCGGTAATGTGAAGTCGTCAACGGAATCGGCATTTGTGAAGGTAATTCCGGTAAGTGCGGGTGCTGCAATACATACTGTTATAATCAGGGATAAAAGCTTGTACTTTTTACGCATACGCTACCTTCATTATTTGATCAATATACTTTGTATTTCTATTATATATGACAAATCATGGCGATATGTTTCTAAAATGTAAACAAAATGTTTGTAAATTGTAAAGTGCGTCGAGAACTGCCCCAAAATCAGCCGGGTTTGTGCTTTTTTACACCTCAATCTGCCGGTTTCGCTACCGGGGTCAGGATTTCGCCGTTCAGGATCAGCGCGTTCCCGCTGCCGGTCAGTACGGTATAGCTCTCCCGATCGCCGCCGATGGCAAGGATCAGCCGATCGCCGGTCAGTGTGTAGTTGCCCGTTACCTTGCTTCGCACCGCCGTGGCACTCTCCATCTCGTAGATCGTCAGTTTCCCGTCCGGGCGGAAGGTGTAGATTTCCATCTGATCGCCGGACAGCCGCATCCAACTGCCGATCAGCTCGTCGGCGTTTGCCACGGCGGAACCCTGCTGCTCCGTTGTACCGACAGGATCGGACGGCTCCTTCCCCGAGCAGGATGGCAGCGCCGTGAGCAGGATCAGGAGCAGAAACAGAACGCAGAGGATCTTCGGAAAGCGGATTTTCATAGAATGATTCCTTTCGGATGCCTTTTTTACTATTTTACCCAGAATATCGCCCCTTTTCAAGTCCTTTTTGTGAATTTTACGAATTTCGAAAAAAATCGAAAAATTTTTGCCAGATACTTGTAATTGTACAAAAAATGTGCTACAATAAAAGGAGTTAGAGCGATACAGTCTGCCCAAAAATCCCAGTGAAGGAGTAACCTTATGAAACGCACAGAAATCAAGAGCATCTGGCAAAATCCCGACAGCTATGCGGACAAAGAGATCGTCGTTTGCGGCTGGTGCCGCACAATCCGGGCAAGCAATGCCTTCGGATTTATTGAACTCAACGACGGATCCTGCTTCAAAAACCTCCAGGTCGTATTCGAATCGGAGTTTCTGGATAACTACAAAACCATCGCCAAGCAGAACGTCGGCGCGTCCTTCAACGTCGTCGGCAAGCTGGTGCTGACCCCCGATTCCAAGCAGCCCTTCGAGCTGAAGGCGTCCAGTATCGAGGTTGAGGGTACCTCCACGCCCGACTACCCCATGCAGAAGAAGGGTCAGTCGCTGGAATTCCTCCGCACCAAGCCCCACCTCCGCCCCCGGACGAATCTCTTCTCCGCTGTCTTCCGCGTCCGTTCGGTAGCGGCGCAGATTCTCCACCGCTTCTTCTACGAAAACGGCTTCGTCTACGTCCATACCCCGCTGATCACCACCAACGACTACGAAGGTGCCGGTGAT
>CAYOON010000069.1:0-8439 GCA_964405595.1 uncultured Lachnospiraceae bacterium
GCGATAATGGCGATATTTCTCAGATCGTTTCTAATCACTGTCTTTTCTCTCCGTTCCTGCTGTTTTTTACTTAACTTCAATATTATAGCACATTTTTTCGGATCTGAAAAGAGTTTTTTCGAAAAAAAGCTGAAATTTTTTACACAAAATTTTCAAACGGCGGGGGGATCTTGTGGTATAATTTATACAGAGCGGGCGGAAAGCCCGAAATAATCAAGGCTTCCCGCCGGTATGCCTTTTTATGCTCTGGCTGATCCGTCGTTGCTGCTTACCCAAGACATTTGCAGGTGCTTTTTGTTCGCCGCGCAGTCGGAAAGATACAGGTTGATCAGCGTTTGATAGGGAATGCCGGAACTTTCGGCCTGCTCTTTGAAGTACGCTATTGTATCGCTGTCGATATTGATTGTAATTTGGGTTTTCAGCTTTTTCGCATAGGGATTTTTCTTCGCTTTTGAAAAATCGTATTCAGCTTTCATACTATTCACCTCATTCAAAATATTGCTTTGATTCGTTTTTGGTTGCTTTTCGTGCGGAAATGATCCGGATCACGGTTTCAGATGCTCTATAGCAATGACACACCACAAGCAGATTTGCTTTTTTGCTTAACCCAAGGATAATAAACCGTTCTTCCTCCTTTGAATGCTCGGGATCGTCAATCAATAGAGCCTCGTCGTCATAAAATACCGTCTGGGCTTCTTCGAACGATATTTTATGCTTCTTCTTGTTAATTTCGTTTTTGTTTTCGTCCCATTCAAATACTATTGTATCCATAATTATATTATAATTATAATATCGTTATTTGTCAATAGCTTTCACGAAAAGTTCTGGCAAAAGTGTAGACTTTTTTAGAAAAATATGGTATGATGTGCCTATAGACCTACTTCCCGGAAAGGAGATACCATGAAAAACCCATTCAAACGCGCCCCCAAGGAGGGCACACTCGCCTATCGAACCATGATGGCGGAGAAAATCTCGGGCAAACACCTGAAATACGTCACCGAGCGGATCGATAATGAGGACATTGTCATCGGCAAGGAGGGCAGTATCTGCCTTCGGGACGGCGAAGTGCTGGTCTACGCATCCATGGACGTCCTCTTCCGCTGCCCCATCGCCGATCTGGACGCTTCCGAGCTGATGAGCCTCGACGGCGTGATCCTCTCCGGTCCTGACGGGACGCACGACGGCAAATATCGGAAGATTGTCGCCTACTACCTCTATTATCGCTGACTTCGGAAAAGTATCGGAATCACCGAAAAAATATGTATTTTGCTATTGCAAATTGCATAAAAATATTGTATAATAAAAATGCCGTATAATTCGCTGCGGTACCTTTCCGTAACGGATACCCCCGATTTCGGGGAAAGAAAGGAATGTGAAAAAATATGTCGAAAGATTTCGCGACCGAAATTCCGGAGAAACGCCCCACGCGTGAGCAGAAAACGATCGTCCTTCCCAAACAGGATGATAAGGAAGCCATGGTGCATACGATTCTGAACGAGGTCTATCGGGCGCTCCGCGCCAAGGGATACGATCCCGTCAATCAGATCGTGGGCTATATCCTGTCCGGCGACCCCGGCTATATCACCAACTACGACTCTGCCCGCAGCCTGATCGTCAAAATCGAACGGGACGAGCTTCTGGGCGTCCTGCTGAGCTCTTATTTGAAGGATCATTAAAAGGCAGATGAATTCCGAGCAAGATAACTTTCACCGGGCGGATCTGCCGGGTGTGTCGTCCATGCGCCTGCTGGATCTTTCGGCAGGCGGATCCGCCGACTGCCCCACAGCGGCCGCCCTCGGCAACTTCGACGGTCTGCATATCGCCCATAGACAGCTGCTCCGCGCCGCCATCGAAACGGCAGGAGAGACGGACGCGCTGTCGGCGGTATTCACCTTCCGGGGTTCAAAACAGGACGCTCTCACCGATTTTGACGAAAAGATGCGGCTGCTTTCCGACCTCGGCGTGGATTTCGCCGCCGTCGCCGATTTCGCGTTGCTCCGGGATTATACGCCCGATCGTTTTTTCGAGGAGATCCTGCTGGATCGCATGAAGGTGTCGTCGCTGGTCTGCGGCTATAATTTCCGCTTCGGAAAGAATGCCGCCGGCGATACCGAAACTCTGCGGAAGCTCTGCGAGAGCCATTCGGTAAGACTGCAAATCCTGCCGCCCGTGACGCTGGACGGTGCGGTTGTATCCTCGACCGGGATCCGGACGGCGGTCAAAGAGGGTAAAATGGAGCTTGCCGCCGCTATGCTCGGCCGCCCCTTCACGCTGACGGGCGAAATCGCCCACGGAAGGGCGGTAGGCAGACAGAACGCCCGCCCTACGCTGAATCTTGCGTTGCGGGAGGGGCATGTAACCCCAAAATTCGGCGTTTATTTCACAAAATGCAGCGTTTCCGGGCACGTTTTCCCCTCGATCAGCAATATCGGGGTGCGTCCCACCTTCAATGAGCAGTTCGGAGAGAGCGAAGCCCTCTGCGAGGTGCATCTGCTGGGCGATCTTGCGGCACTGCCCGCGCCCGAACGGCTGTACGGAAGCCCGATCGCGGTGGAGCTCGATCATTTCTGCCGTCCCGAGAGAAAGTTTGACTCCCCCGAGGCGCTCTACGAACAGATTTCCCGGGACGTTCAAGAGGCGTCCCAATATTATCACAGTATCTGATACTCTCTGCCGGAAAGGAGAATCAACCGTGCAGAATTCCATAAAAACCGGGATCCGGCAGCTCGTTTACCGGATTCTGCCGACCTTGTTGGCACTGCTCTTCCTGCTGCCCGCGGGAGTGTCCGCCCAGTCCGACCCGACGGCTCCCGGAACCACGGCACCCGCCGCGCCGACCTACGCCGACGTAACCGAAGCCGCCGAAAATATCATTCTCTACTGTCCCGAGGCCGATATGGTTCTCTACGGCAAGGAGGAAACCGCTACATTCCATCCCTATGCGCTGACCAAGCTGGTCAGCATTCTGACGGCGCTGGATGCCATCGAGGATCCCGATGAAACCTTCACCGTGGAGGAGGGTATGGTCGATCGCTATGCCCATCGGTTCGGTCTGGCGGTTGGCGACAGCGTCAGCTACGCCGATCTGATGAAGATGATGATTATGCGCGGATTCGATGATGCCGCTTGTGTGCTGGCAAGAAAGATCGGCGGCACGGACGAGCAGTACGTTGCCATGATGAACGAGAAGGCAGCCGAAATCGGCGCCGAGCATACGGTGTTCGAAAACACTACCGGCAGGAATGATCTGGGCATCACCACCGCCTACGACTGCGCAAAAATCGGCGCGGCCTTCTGTAAGAAGCGCCTTGCCATGGAGTGGGCGGGATCGGAGTCGCTGCGTACCACCGGCAACCGCCTGATTCATAACTGTAACTATTTTTTGAGTATCTACTACAACGGATCGGGAACCCAGTATCTGGACAGCCGGGTGACGGGTCTGATCGCGGGGAGCGTCATGGATCCCCGGATGCTGATCGCCTCCTTCAAGGTGAACGGCTATACTTATGTGGTGACGGTCATGAACGCCGCCCCCGACAACGGCTGCGCCTACGCCTACGAGATCGCGAAGAAGCTGGTGAATGACTATCAGAGCATCCTTTCCTACAAGCGGATTCTGTCCAGATCCGATCTGATCTGCGAGGTTCCCGTGACCATGGGCGACGGACACGACGCGGTGGTCGTATCGCCCGACCGGGATTTCTCCTTCCACGTCCGCAACGATTCGGATTTGAAGAAGGAGTTTACCTACAAGTACGAGCTTGACATGCAGTCGCTGGAAGCACCGGTACTGTCAGGCACCAAGGTGGGAACGCTGACCCTCTATCGGGCGGGCAAGGAGGTCGGGAAGGCCGATCTGCTGACCGTTGCCAACGTAAGCCGGAGCATGACCGACTACTACAGCGGCAGAGTCCGCGGTGTGATCACGGGAAGAACTTTCATTAAGACGGTATTGATACTCGGTGGGATCGGCGTGGTCTACGTCTTTGCCATGGCGATCTACAGAGGTCAGAAAAAGAAAAAAAGACGGGAACATAATTCGTGATTTGCGTGATTTCCGCATAAAATGGGATGGTAGATAGACGCCATCCCATTAAGAATTTGAAAGAAGCCATCGGTACGAACTTGCGGCTTCAAGAAAGGAATGATATACATATGGAAAGCATACTGACGCTGCTGCTTTTAGCCGTAGGGCTGTCGATGGACGCCTTTGCCGTATCGGTCTGTAAGGGACTGGCGATGAAGAAGGCGGGATTTCGGCAGATGCTGATCGTCGGACTGTGGTTCGGCGGATTTCAGGCGCTGATGCCTGCGGTCGGCTATCTTCTGGGGAATCTGTTCGCCGATCTGATCCGCACGGTGGATCATTGGGTAGCCTTCGTGCTGCTCTGTCTGATCGGCGGCAACATGATCCGGGAGTCGCTTGGGAAGGAAGAGGAAAACTCGGACGCGTCGCTGTCCTTTCGGACGATGCTGGTGATGGCGGTCGCCACTTCCATCGATGCGCTGGCGGTGGGTATTACGCTGCCGACGCTGGTGGACACCGGATTGGTCGTCTCGGTATCGGTGATCGGCTGTACGACCCTGATCCTGTCCGGAATCGGCGTGAAGGTCGGCGCGATCTTCGGGGATAAGTTCAAATCCAAAGCCGAATTTGCCGGCGGCGCGGTTCTGATCGGACTGGGGATCAAGATCCTGGTAGAACACCTCTTCTTCGGGGGTTAAAGAGAAAAAACGAGGCATGGGCGGAAGCCCATGCCTCTGTCTTATGTTCCGATTACCGGATCTTTGCCCCAAAGGGAGTCAGCGCGAGCCTTGCCAGCTTGAAGCACTGCTTTCCGAAGGGGATGCCCACAATGGTGATACACCAGAGCAGCCCGATCGCCGCGTATACGAGGGCAAGCTCGATGCCGCCGAAGACCATCCAGATCACGTTGGCGAAGGGATGCTTCCCGAAATCGGTATGCAGCTTCCGCCCGAAGGGCCATGCCGAGAGACTGGCGAATTTGAAGCATTGCTTCCCGAAAGGAATCCCGATGATCGTGATGCACCACAATATCCCCAGAAAAAGCCACGCAAAAAAAGATTCCAGACCGGTAAACACAAACCATAGCAAATTTCCGATCGTTTTCATAGAATGTCCTGCCTTTCCGATTTTGCGGGTTTTCGCCGGTTGATCACCGCTCCGATCCGGTCATATGCGGGATTTCCCGCCCGGCAGAACTATTATACCGTAAAATCCCCTGTTTGTCAAGTGATTTTCAGATTATTATCTTTTGCAGCTCGAACCATTTCTTCTGCTTCCTTGAGAGAACATTCACCAGTACATTGCAAACGATAATCAGGATATATCCACCCACCCCCACTGTTCGAAGAAATGTATTATCCGGCTCTCCATAGAAGCACATAAGGATAATAGACAAAAGAAGCAGCGCTAATCCGGTAGTACCGACTAGGATGCTGGCGTTTCGCAAACCGCGATACTCCATGAAAAACCGATGCTTCAACGCGGTACGCTCCGCTTTTGGGAGATGCCGAAGGCGGACAAAGCCCTCGGGCAGTGATCGGTTTCTGGCATTTCCTGCATATATAAAGCAGATTGCACTCAAAAACGTGAAAACACCGAAAAGGACTGCCGAAAAAGCCGTGCATGCCGCCAATTCGGAGGCGGTCATCTCCAGCTCATGCGGGTCTGCAACGAGGGTCGCAATAAAGCAGATCATAAAAAACAGCGCGGGGATCACGAGTAACGCGCCGGTGAACGTGAGCAGGATTTCGCGGACAGCACCGGTCTTTTTCGGCTCAGGGCTTTCCGGAGTGCGGGCAGCCTCCGGTACATATGGGATATACCATTCATTGGATTCGGACTTCGGAGCGTCTTCGGAAGCACTCTCGGGCGAATCCAGCTCGCCCCGCAGCAGCTCGTCAGCGGTAACCTGCAAAGCCGACGCCAGCGGAAGCAGGAGCCCGACGTCGGGATTGGCGTCCAGAGTCTCCCACTTGCTGACCGCTTTGCCGGTGATCCCCAGCTGCTCGGCCAGCTGCTTTTGCGTAATGCCCAGCGCCTTCCGACGCTCTGCGATGAATGTTCCCAGCATCTGTTTGTTTTCGGACATGTATTTTCACCGTTCCTTTGCTTTTGTCTGCATCCAGTATAGCGGATTTCCGGGAAAATGTCAATAGAATGCAGTCGAACAATATTCGACTTGCGATTTTTCTCGCATTTTTTTGAAAATCAGACCGGTTTTGCCCTTTTTTTCCTTCCGAGAATTGCGGTAAGCTCGCGGGGCTTCACCGATCCGGTCAGGAGGAGCAAGGAAAGGTAGATCAGCACGGAAAGAAGGATGTGCAGGGTCAGAAGTCCGCCGTTCCAGATCAGGGACAGACCCAGAGCGGACAGAAGCAGTCTGGTGACCGCCGTCGCGCCGATCACGCAGATCAGCGGCAGAAAGACCTCCCGCAGGGCGCCCACGTCGATGGGTACGACCTTTAAGAGCCTTGCGATGGACAGGGACGCGTTGATGATCTCGCAGACGTAGAGCTCCACGATAAATCCGTAGATCCCGATTCGCGGCAGGAGCAGGAATACGATTACCACCGACAGCAGCGAGTCCACGATATTGACCTGCATGGAGTAGAGCTGCTCGTTCATGCCTTTGAGGATGCTGTCCACGCAGGTGTCCAGATACATGATGGGGATCAGCGGCGCGATCAGGCGGATGTATTTTCCCGCCTCGGCGCTGTGGCAGACCACGGTTCCCAGATCGCCGCTGTAGCAGAGGACGATCCCGGCGGTGCCCAGTCCGAAGATGCAGGCGAAGCGGAAAACCTTCTTGGTGATAGCGGTGACGCCCCGATAGTTATCGGCGGCGCGCAGTTCGGAAACCTCAGGAACGATCAGCGAGGCGAAGGGGGTAAGAAAGGCGTAGGGAAAGAGAATCACGGGCAGAGCCATCCCCTGCATGATCCCGTAGACCTCCAGCGCACGTTCGGAGGAGTTGCCGTTTTTCCGCAGTCCCCATGGGATCAGCAGGTGTTCGATGGTGGTCAGCGCCGATCGCAGATAGGAGGACAGCGCCACGGGAATGGCGATAGAGACCAGGCTTTTGGTGATGGGTGCGCGGTCTACGCCTTTGCCCCGGGGATAGCGACGGTGATCGCGCAGGTAGAGAAGCAGGGAGAGGACGAAGGAAAGTCCCTCGGCGATGACGCCGCCGGCGATGACCGACAGGCAGGCGATTTCCAGATTGTCGGGGAGGATCATCTCCAGTGCCGCGGCGGTGATGCCGATCCGCGCCAGCTGTCCGATAATCTGGATCGCCGACGATCTGCCGACTCTGCGGACGGCGGTGAAGTAGCCGGACAGGGCAGAGGATAGTGCCACGAAGGGAAGGGATACCGCCAGCAGCCGCAGAGATCGGACGGTTCGCGTATCGCCCAGGAGTCCCCGTCCGATGGGGGCGGCGAAGAGGAAGAGGATCGCTCCGGTCGCGCATCCGAAACAGAGACTGTACAGGATGGCTCTGCCCATGGCGGGGCGGATCTCCTTCTGTCTGGACGCGCCGATCGCCTCGGAGATCAGGCGGGTGGCGGCAAGACCCACGGCGGAGGTTGCGAAGGTGACCGCCAGGGAGTAGACCGACATGGTGAGGGTAAAAAGCCCCAGCCCTTCGGCACCCAGCCTGTCGGTCAGATAAAGATTGAAGCGCACCCCTATGGCGCGCATGAGGAAAGAGGTCGCTGACAGGATCAGCACCCCCGATAAGAATCGCCGGAATTTGGACACGCTTTACCGCCCCTCTTTGCGTTGTTTGATCGGTGTATGACTATGCGCGAAGGGGCGGAAATATGTCAGTGGATTGGTGCGGCAGTGCCTTTGACCGCCGATTCGGCGTTTGCGTCAAATTGCGCACAGCATCGAAACTCCCCATCTGCGCAGATTTATGCACAGATGGGGAGTTAATAGCAGTTCAGTGTAGATTAGTATTCAAATTCATATATTTTACCAGTTCAATTGGTATATATAAAACTATAAAAGGATCATTTATTGAGTCGAGGGACGAATAATGCGAAATCTCCAAAGAGCCGCTATCTCGAAAAATGTCATGATGTTCCGATAATCCGTGAAACAACCGTATCCATTCGGATTCCGGTAATCTTTTCGAAGAATCAAACTTTATGCTGATTTTTGTCATTCGTTCGTCTTTCCAATAAACTTCTTCGTCGCAACACTTGACCGAAAAGCCACTCTCGCGACATAGTAAATTCAGTGTAGTCTGCTTGATAGGCTCGGATTGCTCTTTCGCAGAAATAATTGTGAAATAAGCACTCATGTGTGAGTTGCGCCTTCCTTTACCAATACTTCCGATCCAGCGACCGAAGCTGGATAGCCTCGGCGATATGCTCGGCGCGGATCAGCTCTGCCCCTGCCAGATCGGC
>CAYOON010000070.1:0-8411 GCA_964405595.1 uncultured Lachnospiraceae bacterium
ATACGAGGATCTGATGGGCATCCAGGTTCCCAAGCTGACCATCCCGGTAAAGCCCGGACGGAACCTTGCCATTATTCTGGAAATTGCCGCCATGAACAACCGTCAGAAGAAGATGGGCTACAACACCGCGGAAGAGTTCAACAAACGCCTCATGGAAAGCTACGGCGCCGAGGAATAATCGCCCGCCGATCTATGTACATCCTGTTCCGCCGCCGAACGCGGCGGAACAGGAATCAGATTTATCTGGATCCGTTTTTACCGGAGCCGGAGTTCGAGCCGGAGCTTCCGGATTTCGATCCATTTTTAGGGATCAGCAGGATTACAACCACTACGACCGCAGCCGCGATCACAAGACCGATAATCAGACCCGTCCAGTTGAAGCCCGATTTATCGGTATCATCCTTCTTGTCGCCTGCATCCGAAGTGATCGCACCCGAAGTGGCCGGCTTGTTGGTAGAAACCGGAGGATTCGAGCTGTTTATTCCGCCCGAGGTTGCGCCGGGAGTACCGGCGGTTCCGGTGTTACCGCTTCCGACGGGACCGGTTCCGACGGAGCCGGTTCCAACAGGACCGGTTCCGACATCGGAGCCGTTACCGTCGGTGCCGTTGTTCGTACCATTGTTGGTATCGTTGCCGTTTCCGCCTACTACATCGTTGACGCCGTCGCCGACGCCGTCCACAATGTCCTCGGCGCCGTTTTCAACGCCGTCAACTATATCTTCGGCACCGTCTTCAACACCGTCAACAATATCTTTCGCACCGTGGCCAATATCATCAAAGATTCCGTCTACGTTATCCGCGTCGTCTTCCAACACGCCGTCGCCGTCCCGATCGTTCAGGGTGGACAGACGGGCGATGCCGAGATCCGCCGGAGCCGCGAAAGCGGGAATCACAGCGGGTGCCGACACGCCAAGCAGCATTGCCGCCGCCAGAGTCGCAGACATCTTCCAAAGCACTTTTTTTGCCATGACTTTATTCCTTTCCAAGAGATCTCAAAAGCAGAAATTTTCTGCCTTCAGCGATAGTTTGCGCGATCTTCTGACTTTTATCCCGAGAATACGATGCGAATTTTCCAAATTCATCTTTATTTGTGAGGATTTTCCATGGAAACCAAACGATTCACAAAAAATGACAGCGGATTTACCTGCGTACACTGCAAAAAAGAGGTTCCGCCCCTGATCAAAACCTCCAGAAATCACTGTCCCTACTGTCTGTGGTCGCTTCATGTAGACATACTGCCCGGCGACCGTGCCAACGACTGCGGCGGCGCGCTGGAGCCGATTTCCGCCCTGCCCGATCCGAAAAAAGGATATATTATTATCCATAAATGTCAAAAATGCGGCGAAATCCGCCGCAACAAGGCGGCACTGGAAGGAACCGTCCCCGACGACCGCCGCCTGATCATCGAACTTACCGCGAGACAAGTAGCAGAGTCTAACAAAACAAA
The DNA here is from genome assembly GCA_964405595.1 of uncultured Lachnospiraceae bacterium. Taxonomy (GTDB): domain Bacteria; phylum Bacillota; class Clostridia; order Oscillospirales; family CAG-272; genus CAKSQF01. Next base: position 1,448 of record CAYOON010000070.1, read on the forward strand.
CCGTCGGGGTTAACCCGACGGCTTGTTTCATTGGGGCGCCGCCCCACGTCCGTCGGCAACGCCGACAGACTCCCCAAGAACTTTTATAAAATGATTATGATATTAAAACAGGCTGCCGGAAAAGCCCGACAGCCTGCTTGATTTGTTTGTTCGATTGAATTAGCCTTCGATCCCTTCAGGGAGCGTCACGGAAACCTTGCCAATGTCGCTATACTTCAGCGTCAGCGTGCAGACTGCAAGGTATTGCGTATACTTTGCAAATACGGTGTAGCTGCCGTCCTTGTACTCGATATAGCAGTCGGTGAACTCGACCCCTTCACTCTTGATTTTCTCGCCGTCCTTCATGGTGTATCTGCCGGCTTCCTTATCAAACTCATTGTAGTATTTCGCATCGAGCAAAACATTGTAACCCAAAACAGCAGCATCTTCCTCGTCGTTACGAGGCTCGCTTTGGGACGACCACTTTCCGGTGACTTCGTCCTTGGTGTAGGTGGTTTTCGTGGTCTCGTTCTTTGTAAGGTACACTTCCTGGCTCTCGTTTGAGAACTCTTCTCCGCTAATCGTGAGAACGGATGTTGTAACCACGCGTGCGACGTCGCCGTCCTCTTCCATCACCATATCAATGGTCATAACAGCGGTCTGACCGGACTCGGTTGCCTCGGAGCGGATCGACATCGATGCCTTTCCGTTCTCGCTTTCGTCAAAAATCTTCCGGATTTCCTCAATGGTGGGGATCTTCTCTTCTTTTTCCTTATCCGTTTCTTTCTCGGAACTGTCGCAGGCGGCAAATACGCCGACAGAAAGGACGGTTGCAAGAAACAGGGATATGCCTCTGGCTACAGTTTTCATTTTTCGATTCCTTTCAAACGAGAATAATTCTATGCTTTAGCCTTCGATTCCTTCGGGAAGCGTCACGGAAACCTTGCCGATGTTACTGTACTTCAAGGTCAGCGTGCAGTCGGCACCGGCAGCAGTATACTTGGTAAACAGCGTGTAGCTGCCGTCCTTGTACTCGATGTAAGCGTCGGAAAATTCAGCGTTTATACCATTAACCTTAATGGTGACCTTCTGATCCTCTTTCATGGTGTATCTGCCGGTTTCCTTATCAAATTCGCCGTAATACTCTGCATTAAACAGCTCCTTGTAGGCTTCAGCCGTGCTTTCAGCGGAGCCCTGATCGACTTCGCCGGAGTTTTCAGTCCATTTGCCGGTAGTCTCATCCTTTGAATAATAGGTTATTTTATCATCGCTCTGCTTCATATACATTTCTACCGACTCATCGGCAAGCGTCTGACCGGACGAGGTCATCTTCATGCTGGTAACCATGTATGCAAGATTATCGGCAGCCTCGATAGACATATCAACATCCATGCTGACAGTAACGCCGCTCTCAGTAGCAGACGACGTAACCTTCATCTCGAATTTTCCGTTTTCAGTCTCCTTGAATACCTTTAATACTTCCTCAATTGTCGGAATCTTTTTTTCTTCCTTATCCGCTTCTTTCTCAGAGCTGTCGCAGGCGGCAAATACGCCGACAGACAGAACGGTTGCAAGGAACAGGGACATGCCTCTTACGAATTTTTTCATGATTTTGTTTTCCTTTCAAAAATAAAATTTATTTGGCAGACTGCGGTCGAATCCGTCAGTCTGATCCTTCCTTTCAATGTCCGTATGGTTAAACCTCGGGCAGGGTGACGGTAACCTTGCCGATTTCGCTGAATTTCAGCGTCAGCGTGCAGTTCGCGATTCCGGCGGTGTACTTGGTGAATACGGTGTATTCGCCGTCCCCGCACTCGATATAGGCGTCGTAGAACTCCGCGTCGACCAGCTCTTCGTTGTTGACGGTAACCTTGGTTCCCTCTTTCATGGTATATCTGCCGGTTTCCTTGTCAAACTCGCCGTAAAACTCCGATTTGAACAGATCCTTGTAGCCCGCCGCCAGCGACTCAATCTTCTCCTGATCGAGCGTGAGCGTCTGCGTGGTCCATTTGCCGGTCGTATCGTCCTTCATATAGATGGTCGAAGTATAGCCGTCCAGCTGCTAATAGAGTTCTTTCGTGACGTTAGTGTACTCCTGTCCGTTTACCGTGAGAACCGTGGTGGTAACCGAGTGCGCGAGATCGCCCGCCTGCTCGTACTCCATGTTCACCGTCATAAGCGCGGACGAGCCGGCGTCGGTGGCTTCCGACGTTACATACATGGATAGCTTTCCGTTTTCCGTGTCGTTGAAGGTGTTGAAGATTTCTTCGATGGTGAGGGTCTTCTCCTCTTTCTTGTTGCCCTCAACCACGCTATCCGTACTATCGCAGGCGGCAAAGATGCCTACAGATAGAGCGGCTGCAAGGAATAGGGACATGCTTTTGATGATTTTTTTCATGATATTGCCTTCCTTTCACAATAGTTTGTATAATATTTTACACTTTTTTCAGTCGCAAGTCAATAGAATTCACCCATTCGTCACAAAATATTCACATCTATGCAGCTTCGCCGACTCCATCCATGTCGGGATAGATCAGAAGGGTGCTGTCCATACCGGTAATCATATATTCCAGCGTGCAAGGCTTCCCGCCGAATGCGGCAGGGATGGTCACCGTGAAGGTAAGCCCGATATATTCGGAACTTTCGACCGCAATGGTGGCTCCGGAAACGCTTCCCAGCCCTTCAATCGTCACCGGCGTTTCGTCCTTCATGCGGTACAGTCCGCTTTCGGGATCGTATTCGCCGAAGCAATCGGCAGACAGCAGTAGGTTCAGCTCCTCATAAGAAGGGAGGTAGGAAGCTAACTCCGCCTCGGAAATCGCGGACTTCGTCCAATGGGTTTCCACATATTCGCCGTCCTTATCGTACACGTCGGTTCCTTGATAGAGAATGTAGCCGTCCTGGGTCTCCTGCAAAATCCACGAACCGTCCTCATCTTCGCTATAACGGGTGACCGAGTAGTTTTTCCCTTCCCTTTCGACGACCTCGTAGACGATCAGCTCTTCGTCGGAAATGAGCGTGCGATAAATGCTGATGCTGTCCGACCCGCTGATCAGCTCCGCAATCTCCGTGGGCGTAGGCGCACTTTCGGGCGGAGTCGGCATTTCGGGTCCCGTATAGGGAAGCGCGTCGGGGAATGTCACCTCTATCTTCCCGAAATCGGAGAAGGTGATGTCCGTCGTCGTAGGCGATCCATCCTCTTCAAGCTCCACATGAAGGGTGTAGGAACCGTATCCCAGTTCCAGATAGCCGCTCTTAAAGACCGTCCCCTCCATGTCCGGATCCTCCGCCTCCGGGAAGCGGGTCATGGTATAGCGGTGGGTGTCGGAATCGTAATCGCCGTAGCAGTCGGAGGTGAATATGGCTGCGAAATCTTCGTCCTCGAAATCCAGTAAGCTATAGTAGATATCATCCGAAAACTCGGACTTGTACCAGACATCGTCCACCGTAAAATAGTACCACATCCCGGACTCGGTCATTTCGAAGTAGGATTCCTCGGTTTCCGACATACCGAACATTTTGGTTGATGTCTTCGAATAAATGTTGTCTCCGCAGATGAACATCTCCTGTGTGTACTTCATAGAGAACATCGCCTCGTCCGAGTCGGCGGTGACCGTCAGATGAAGATTGTCACTGTTTGCGAGAATATCGGCGTAAACCTCCTCGGGGCTTTTCTGCTCGATCTTCCCGGGATCGACCGGCTTGGCGGATCCGGTGCCTGTAGTTTCCGTCGGATCTTTGGTCGTTTTACAACCGATCAGGCTTGTGGCGGAAATGGAGAGAATCAATAGGAATATCAGTGCCTTTTTCATATCGCATCCCTTTCCTTTCTTTTTGCAAATCGAAATGTGCGGATTTCTTAATCCGGTCTGTTGACAGTATAGCATTATCAGATTTAAAAGTCAAGTGATTTTTTCATTTATTCACGGATTATTAACAATTTTATAATTATACATAAAGTTCATATGATTGTTTACAACCAAAAAATGAACCGTTCCAGAGGAACGGTTCCAAAAAGCGTGCAAAATCGGTTCAAATCCGCACAAGTTTCCCCACTCGGCTGCAAATCAGCGTAGCGACGGCGATTTTGATCAGATCGGGCAGAATAAAGGGGAACACGCACGCGGTCAGTGCCCCGCCGAGGGTGTATTTTCCGCCCATCAGGATCATGAACCATGCGGTTCCAAAGGCATAGAGAACCGCGATTCCGACAACCATCGATATGGACAGTAGGATCCAATTTCCCTTAAACAAATGCTTCGCACCGCCGATGATCAGTACCATGGGGAGGAATCCTACGAGATAGCCCCCGGTGGGGCCTATCAGCGCGCCGATTCCGCCGTTGAAGCCGGAGAATACGGGCAGTCCTGTAGCGCCAATCGCCAGATAAACGGCGACTGTGGTGATTCCCCGCCAGCATCCGAGTATTCCGGCGGTGATACAGACTGCCATGGTCTGTAAGGTAATGGAAATCACCCCGATGGGGATCGTGATCCAGCTGCAAACGGCAATCAGCGCCGCAAACAGGGCAATGTAGACGGTATTGAGGATGGAAGTGTGCATTTTGGTGTGCATAGGCAGGGGTTCCTTTCGGATGTTGAACTTTTTCCTAATTATAGCACAGAAAAGCAGAATTGTCAACCATTTTCGGAAAAATAGTTGACAATTCTGCTTTAGCGGTTTACTCGGTCACTTGTTCCGCGTGTTCTTCCAGCGTCCGCACGATCTTTTTGAACCGTTCATCCTCGCGGATGAAGTCATAGACGTCCCATCCCAGCTCCTCGAGCCAACAGTTGCAGGCGTTACCTTTATAATTCTTCGAGGTATTCTGCGGATCGTGTATCAAGCGGTTAACCATCGGCGCTGTATAATAATATTCCCTTTCGTCCGTTGCTACCTGTATGCTGTACCTTGTACTTTCTTCCAAGGCTTCAAATGCTTTTTCTGCATTTTTAATTTTTGCATATTGATAGGCAATATACGAATAATACACGGAAATATCCTGCGCATAGAAACCGGCGGTTGTGTCGAGATCATTCTTCATTCGAATAGCAGTCCACCTGAAAATTTCCACGTTCGTTGATTTTGGTAGTGCAGTTCAGATTCAGATAATTCTCAGCTTTGTAAAGTTCTTCTCTTTTAGAAGCTCCTGTATAGATTTCGATAAGGTTTTCGCCTGTGTACCCTTCCCTATCATAGGCTTCCCAGCGAATTGCGGAGCCGCAGGGGTTCTTTACGTTGACAATCAGGGTATCGCCATCCTGTTCCACATCAAAGAAACGAAGGAAAACAGGATCACCTATCGCTTTCACCCAGCATCTTTCGACCTGATCCGCAATCCATTCCACGCGGCAAACGTTGCCCAGAAACACTTTGATGTTTTCGCAGAGGTCAAATTCCCTTCTGTATTGTTTTTTTGTTCGCACAAATTCCATTGTATTTTCCTCTTCCATTGTGTTTTCCTCCTCGATTTTGATTTTCTCCCCGAAAAGAACCCCGATCGGCACCTCCAGCAGCTCGGCAATAACCGGGAAGAGCGTCACGTCCGGGTAGCCGATGCCGCACTCCCATTTGGAGATCGACTGCGGAGAGATCCCCAGCTTTTCGGCAAACAAAGTCTGCGTCCAGCCCTTCTTTTTCCGCAGTGATGCGATAATGTTGCAGAATTGGTTCAAATTGTACATACGTTTCCCTCCTTCCGTAAACAGTCTATCACAGGAAACCGCGAATGTCAATAACCGCCCGGTTGTAAAAAAGATACGGCTCCGAGAGGTCTCAAAGCCGTATTCCTTCAATATTCAGCAGAACCCGTTTGGCAGGCAGTCCCAGTCCGAACCCGCCGATCGAACCGTCCGCCCGGATAATCCGATGGCAGGGAATGATCACCGGGATGGGATTCGCGCCAACCGCGCTCCCCACGGCACGCACCGCCCCGGGATTGCCGATCGCGGCGGCGATCTGTCCGTAGGAGGCGGTCTGACCGTACCCGATCCGACGGAGCGCATCCCAGACCGATCGCTGAAAGGGCGTTCCCGCCGGAGCTAGCGGGAGATCGAACTCCCGAAGCCGACCGGCAAAGTATCGTTCCAGCTGATCCCGGCAGGCAAGGATCACGTCGCAGGGGTTGGCGGGGCAGTCCCCCTCCGCTGGCAGAAAGGACGTGATAGCCCGTCCGTCCGAGCGGATGGTGAAATCCCCGATGGGAGTGTCAATCGTCAGACAAAATCCGCCCGTGAAGGCGGATTTTGCATTTCTATCGTTCGTCGTTATAACCACGCCTTTCTTCGATAACCTCGAGTTTGCGGCGGTTTCGCCTTTGGCGAAATGGGTGGCGGAGCCAACCAAGCCGCAAACTCGTATTTGAAAGAAACCATCGGTTTCTTTCAAATTTCAAAGTTCCGCAATAACCTCGACCTCTGCCAGCACGTTCTTGGGCAGGGTCTTGACCGCTACGCAGGATCTGGCGGGCTTTTCGGTAAAGTAGCTGCCGTAGACGCCGTTGAAGGCGGCAAAATCGCCCATATCGGCAAGGAAGCAGGTGGTCTTGACAACCTTATCCAGCGAGCTTCCGGCGGCGGCGAGGACTGCGGCGAGGTTCTTGCAGATCTGCTCGGTCTGTCCCTCGATGGTGTCAGCCTCCACATTGCCGGTAGCGGGATTGATGGCGATCTGTCCGGAGGTGAACAGCAGATTTCCGACCTTGACAGCCTGCGAATAGGGTCCGATCGCCGCAGGAGCGTCGGGAGTATAAATTTTTTCCATGATATTGATTCCTTTCGTATATAAATATTAAACAATTGTCCATAGTTTAGCGACAGAGATATTATAAGCACAAACTTGTTAGACGCTTTTTCTCTTGACCAAAAAGGCGCAAGAGAAAAAGCTTTGCAAAAAGAGAAGCGCCGTGAGGGAATTTCGCCGCGTGCGCGCGGCGACCAAAGGCTCTGCCTTTGGAATCCGCCACCTTTTGAAAAAGGTGGACGAA
>CAYOON010000071.1:0-8295 GCA_964405595.1 uncultured Lachnospiraceae bacterium
TTCTGGGCGTCGTCAAAATTGCCCTCGATGGCGATTACGCTGACGTTCTCGCCCTCCTGGGTCTGCATCTGCTTCTTCTGGGCGCGGGAAACGCCGTTTTCGGGGTAGAATACCTGGATTTTGATCCGCGGAACATCCCGATAGCCTTCCAGCGCCGCCTTCCCGGTGTCCCCGGAGGTGGCGACCAGAATCAGCGCGTCCTTCTCCTCGCCGGTGATGGTCAGACTGCGGGAGAGCAGGCGGGGCATGATCTGGAGTGCCATGTCCTTGAATGCACAGGTGGGACCGTGCCAGAGTTCCAGAACACGCAGACGCTCTCCCAGCTTGTGTACAGGCGCGATCCCGCCCACGAAGCGCGTGCCGTATGCCTGTTTGCAATCGGAGAGTAGATCCGCATAGTCGTAGTCGGTTAAAAAGAGGGAGAGGATTTTCGCCGCCCGGGTGGGATAGTCGGCACCCCGAAGCTCGGCGAGGAGTTCGTCGGTAAGCGCGGGGATTTCATCGGGCAGATAGAGACCGCCGTCGGAGGCAAGTCCTTTCTTGATTGCGGCGGCAGCGGATACGCGATCCGCTCCTCTTGTGCTTTGGTAGATCATAGTAAAAATTCCTTTCGGGGAAGTATTGTGTCGAAATTATTCGCTTATATCGTGGTCGATAGGCGTGTAAAAGAGATTTCTGATCGTGACGGGATCCGCATCATCCTGACCCAGAATCCACATAAGCTTGGCGGTCAGAGATTCCAGCGTCATGTCGTAGGCCTCCATCAGATTCAGCCGTTCCTTGGCGAGATGGCCGACCTTGTAGACCTCCATATCGCTGCCCTCGTGGGATACCTGCGTAGTCATGACCACGGTAACGCCTGCGGCAAGCAGACGTTCCAGCGCGTCCATGAAATCCTCGTTGCCGTAGCAGGGGATCCCGCCGACGCCGAAAGATTCGATAATCACGGCATGATAGCGTCCCGCCAGATAGTCAAAAATCCCGGGATCCGCGCCGGGGATCAGCTTGTAGACAAAGATCAGCGGATCCAGACGGCTATAAAACTGCGGACAATCGGGCTTCGGCTCGTGAAGATAGTGAATCAGCCTGCCGCTGCGGATCCGCGCGATCTCCGGATAGTCGATGGAAGAGAAAGCGTTGAAGGACTTGGTACGGGTCTTTTTCGCCCGGGTGCCGAGGATCACCTTTCCGTCAAAGACGATCCGCACGCCGAACGCTCTGTCATCGCAGGCGTAGATCACGGCGTCGATGAGATTGTTCCGGGCGTCGGTGTCACGCAGATAGATGGATTTTTGCGATCCGGTCAACACGATCGGTTTGGGACTTTGTTGAATCAGATAGGACAACGCTGCCGCGGTATACGCCATGGTGTCGGTGCCGTGGGTGATCACGAAACCGTCGAAGCCGTCGTACCGCTCCCGGATCGCTTGGGCGATGGCAAGCCAGTGATCGGAGCGGACGTTGGTGCTGTCCAGATTGAAGAGCTGGAGGGTGGTAATGTCGGCTAGCCCTGCGATCTCGGGGACATATCCGAGAAGCTCGTCCGAGGTGATTCCGGGGGCAAGTCCGTCCCCGGTCGCTTTGGAGGCGATGGTGCCGCCGGTGGAAATTAAAAGAATCTTTTTCAAAATATCAGACCTTTCCATATAAATATGTAGAAAGAATCAGTATTTCCCGCGTCTTCCGAAAGCGGAAGGAATGTGCCGGAAGCGCAGACAGTAGAAATCCTCCCATCGGGTGTAGTAGATTTCTACCACGTCCATGCGGGGACTGTGCCGTTCGGGATGCTCCCGAAGGAAGCATTCGGCGGCGTGGATCAGCCGATCCTGCTTGCCGCTGTCCACAGCCGCCGCAGGACGTCCGAATCGGCGGAGATTGTCGCTTTCGACCCTCGCCTTGACTTCGACGAAGACCGTCTTGCCGTCCCGATCCAGAATCAGATCAATCTCGCCGCCCTTCACGGTATAGTTGCGGGCGATCAGCGTGAATCCCTGTGCGATCAGCCACGCGGCAGCGGCACCTTCAAAGGCTCTGCCTTCACAAACTCGGGCAGACGCGCTCGTCATGCTTTCGGCTCCTTGTTCAAAAATCCCATGAAGGACTTCCGATGGACGGGCGAAACCCCGAACTCCCGGATCAGCGACATATGCAGCGCAGTTCCGTAGCCCTTATGCTTGGCGAACTGATACTGGGGATAGGCTTTGTCCATTTCCTCGCAGTACCGATCCCTCGCCACCTTGGCAAGAATGGACGCCGCCGCAATCGACATGGATAGGCTGTCGCCTTTGATAATCGTCTGCGCAGGCACGGGGAAATCCCTTGCCGCGTTGCCGTCCACCAAAACGAAATCGGGGGCAGGGGAAAGCATGGCGACGGCTCGCCGCATGGCAAGCTGGGAAGCGTTCAGGATGTTCATACTGTCGATCTCCTCCACCGACGCGGACGCGATCCCATAGGAGATCGCCTCCTCGCGGATCAGATCGAACAGCCGATCCCGCCGCTTTGGGGTCAGCTTCTTGGAATCATCCAGCCCCTCGATAACAAGCCCCATGGGCAGGATCACAGCGGCGGCGTATACGGGACCCGCCAGTGGACCTCTGCCCGCTTCATCGGTTCCCGCGATCACGGCAAAGCCGTGATCTTGTGCTTCTAATTCATAGCTGTAATCGGGCATATCAGCGATTCTCCTTGATCTGTGCCAGTTCGGCGGATTCCAGCGTGATCCGTCCGATTTTTCCGGCGCGGAACTCGTCCAGCAGGGCGGATGCGGTTCGTTCTTCGTTGATTTCGCCGCCGCTGACCAAAAATCCTCGATTTTTGCCGATCATGCGGAAAATATCGTAGTTTTCCGCATCGGTCAGCCATTCGGGATCCAGCTTGTAGCGGGCGCAGAGCAGATCGGGAGCGATTTTTTTCAGTCTGCCGCAGAGGATCACGGCGATCTCGTCGGTGTTGAGCACCTGATCCTTGATCGCGCCGGTGATGGCGAGATTCTCGCCCACCTTGCGGTCGTCGAACTTTGGCCAGAGCACGCCGGGCATATCCAGAAGCCGGATCCCGTGGGGGGTGCTGACCCATTGCTTGTCCAGCGTAACTCCGGGGCGGTTCTCAACCTTCGCCTTTTTTGTGCCCGAGAAGCGGTTGATAAAGGAGGATTTTCCCACGTTGGGGATGCCGACCACCATGGCGGTCAGCGCCTTGCCGGTCATGCCCTTCGCCTCGTAGCGGGCGATCTTCTCGGCAAGCAGCGACCGGACGGCGGGGACGATCTCGCCCATACCGGCGCCACTCAGAAAGTCGCAGGGAATGCAGACAATCCCCTTCTTTTTATAGTATTGCTTCCACATCTCGCTGGCATTCGGATCGGCGAGGGTGGATTTCGAAAAAAGCACAAGTCTCGGCTTATCTTTACAGATCCGATCGATCTCGGGATTCTTGGACGCGATGGGAATACGGGCGTCCAGAATCTCGATGACCATATCGACCAGCGACAGGCATTCCCCCATCATGCGCCGGGTTTTCGCCATGTGCCCGGGGAACCATTGAATTACGTCTGACGGCATAACGTCACCGTCCTTTCAAAACATGTATTTTATTTAGTCCTCAACTGATCCGAACCGATCCAGCGGCGAGATACGGAAGATCACCTTTCCGATGATGTACCGTTCGTCGATAAATCCGAAGGTTCGGCTGTCCTTGGAAACCGAACGGTTGTCGCCCAGAACGAAGACGCAGCCTTCCGGAACGGTGCCTTCCCAGCAGTTGTTGTCGTCGGTTTTTAATAGTTGCGAGCCCAGAACCGAATCCTTTTTGTTAACGTAGGGTTCATCCAGCCGTTCGCCGTTGACGAAGACCTCCCAAGTGTCGAAATTGATCTTCACCTTGTCGCCGCCAATTCCGATAATCCGCTTGACGATGGGCTCGGTGAGCTGGGAAGGCTCCTGAATAATCACGATGTCCTGCCTTTTCGGCGTGTAGAACACATTGGAGATCAGCAGATCATCATAGTTCTTCTGTACGCCGTGCTCCGGGTCGGCGGAGGCGATCGCGTAGGCGTTGTGACCGATCAGCGTGGGATACATGGACGACCCCTCTACGGGAGAACGGCGGACGATGAATGTCATCAGCAGAATCACGCCCACCAGCGCCACGCAGAAGACCTCGATCCAGTCGAAAACATCGGCAAACAGAGACTTCTCCCGCCTTTTTTCGGCAGGTTTGCCGTTATCGGCGGGTTCCTCGTAAATGCTGTCGAGATCGTTCGAAGTGATACCGAGGAAAAGGAGCCTGCAAAGAGTGTCAAGATCCACGGGATCGGTCGGAGCGCAGTCCCGGAAATCGTCGGAGGCTTCGCCATCGTACAGCAGGAAGGGAAGATTGATGCCCGAAGGAACGTCCGGAACAGTCTCTTCGGACTGACCGTCCATCAGTTCTGAACTTTCTTCGGACGCCGGTTCGAAGGTCGAATCCGCATCGGAAATTTCGGAGCGGACAGGCGCGCAAAGGATGAGCAGACGGCAAGTTTCCCCGTTTTCCTTCAAATTCGGGAGCAGCTCCCGAAGCATCGCGTCAACTCCGGTAAAATCGGGATTTTCAGAGGTCAAATCGACAATCAGACAGTCGATTCCCTGCAAATTCTGGGGGAATCCCGCATCGGGAGTCTCCGAGCCGTCATTTTTGTCGGCGCAGACATAAAAGTCCTTGTTCCACGCCTTGGCGTATCGGGAGAAAATCAGCGAATAAGGCGTTCCGGGTTGATCTTCGGTGCGCAGTGTTCCGGGGTAGTAGGTGCCCGACAGCTCGGCAAGCGCGGGAAGGCGTCCGACAATCACTGCCGGTGTTTCGACGGCAGTCAAAAGGATAAGAGTTTTCAAAGCAGAATCCTCGTTTTCTTGAAAATAACAATAATATAACAGTATATCACAAAATTATGGAAAAGTAAAGCGGGCAGGAGATATTTTTTTATCTATTTATAAAAATACAATCCAGACCGGAAAGAAAAAAGTCTTCGCCGTTTTGCGCGACGATCTCGCGGGTTATGACCTGATCGGCCGAATCGGAGCAGCCGACGTGCTTGTAGCACCATTTGTTCCCGACCGCAAGCGGGAAGTAGCCGTCCCCGCCTTCGATCCGATGATCGCATAATTCAAATTCGTGTTCCGATGAAACAACACGGTTTAATCCGATCTTTTCGCGAAAATAGCATACGATGGAGTTGCCGCGAGGTTCATCGTGAAATATCGGACCGGCATTGTTTGTCAGCATCCTGTTTTTGTCAGAATAAGCCGGATTGTACAGATGATGACAGAACCCCTTTATGATCTGCGGATTGAGACATAGCGAATCGGGCGTGTCCGCGGCGCGGGGCATGTTCCACCAGAAAGTCGTAAGCGGAGCAAGCCAAACCGCTCGATTCTGCATGAATATTCTTTGTCCGTATACTGAATAGTGCAGCAGCTTTTGCCCGGGACGGTTGTTTATCTGATTCAGCAGCGCTTGAACTGCCAGTGCACAGGCATACTGCTCGGGTGCGTTCTCCAGATACTGAATAGCCCGCGCACAGGCATCCATCCGTTTCCCGAGGTCGTCGCTCTCCATTGCGAGCTTTAAACAGAGCTCGCCGGCACTATGCCGGGCATGATTGGAGAGCAGATAAGCAATCCCTTCTTCCAGAAGCGCCGCCTTTTTCGGATTGTTTTTCTCTTTCTCATAGAAAGCAAGACCGCGGGCGTAGGCCGTTTTTACCAGATTCAGATCGCCCGTTTGCTTTGCCGCTTCGGACACTCTGCGAAACAGGGTGAAAAAATTATCTTGGTTCTGTCCCAGCGGGGGCGACATAAAGGTCAAAAGGAATGTAATCTGTTCGGAATTTAGCAGAAACGGTTCATTTTCGGACAGAAAATCCAGAATATCAAAGTATTTTACGCGCTCTCCTCTTTTAGGAAGCTGTTCCCTTGCCAAGGCGATCAACATATCCAACTTTGCGGATTCCGGAGAGACAATTGCGTTTTCATGCAGCATGGATTGAATCCTCCTTATATATCGGAAAGCTCCATAGCCCGCAGTGCGGCGCCGAAAGAAGGACTGTGGCAAACGGGAACGGGGGACAGCAGAGGGAAGCGTCCGGCGATCCGCTCTTTCAGCAGACTGCGGTAGGGCTGCGCATTCCCCAGCGATCCGATCACGCAGAAATCGCAGGGCTCGTCGATGGCAAGCGAGCGATAAACCCCGCCGATCAGTTCGGCAAGAGCCTCGATTCCATCCAGAAGGATTCGCGTGGAGGAGGGCGTATCGGCGGTCGAGGTAACGGCGGGAGCAAGTGCCGCAACCGACGTCCGATCGCTTTCGGCGAAGAATTTTGCCAGAGAGGCGTAGTCGGTACAGCCGGTATCCAGCGCGATCCGTTCGGAAAGCGCGTCGGTTTCCCACCTTCCGTCGAGAACGCCCGCGTAGAAGGATAACGCCCGCTGTCCCAGCCAGTAGGCGGATCCGGGATCGCCCTCCTTGTAGGAATATCCGCCGCAGCGATGGGTTTTGCCTTTGTATTTGCCGAAAGCGACCGATCCGGTTCCCGCGATCAGCAGGATCCCGTCCTTGCCGTCCAGCCCTCCGTAGAGTGCCGACATTACGTCGTTTGCGCTGTCGATCCTAGCCGATTTCAGCGCGGGAACGGATGCCAGAACGCGGTTCACATCCTCGCAGTTGCCCTCGCAGACGATCCCGCCGATCCCGGCGAAGACCGCCGAGATAGGGTAGGGAATTTTGCCGATCTCCCGCTCAAACAGGCTTTTCAGCTCGTCAAGAGAGATGTTATCCAGCCCGGAGGGACCCGCAGTCGCTTCGTATACGGTATTTCTGTTGCTGTCGATCAGCGTAAAAGCGGTTTTTGTGCCGCCGCCGTCGATTCCGAGAAAGTATCGTTCCATTTTTCCACCCATCTTTGATTTGTGATTATCGAACGGTTGCCCGCAGAACGATGCAGGGCTTATCAGAGCGGATTTCGAACCGCTCCACCGATCCGGGGATGATGAAGGTCTCCGCATAGTGTACCTCGAAGGGCGCGAACGCTCCGTCGGGGCTGACGATCACGGCACGCTCCCCCTCCACCAGATTGCACATATTGACCGATCCGTTGTTTTCGATCGTCACGCTGTCGGTGATGTGGTAGCGCAGAGTCTCGATGAACTCCCGCGGATGCAGTCCGGTACGGATAACCTTGCAATGTTCGTCCTGCGAAATCGGCTCGAAGTGATTGACGCTGTTTGACAGGATCCAGCCCGTCCGGCGATCCCATTTGATGACCTTTTCCCCGTGTCCGATGTGGACGGGGCGGGGAAGTCCGTCCAGACCCACTCTGCCCCAGTCCCAGAGCTTGAAGGTGAAGATATAGGGCGTGGCGCTGATCTCCAGTACCATGGTGTCCTTGCCCGAGCAGTGGACAGTTCCGGCGGGAATCAGGAAATGATCGTGCTTGTGAACGGGAATGCGGTTGACGAACTTCTCCGCCTCAAAGGGTTTTCCGCCCGCGGCTGCTTCTTTCAGCGCGGCGATCATTTCGGGGGGATTCACACCTTCCAGAAGTCCCAGACAGACGTAGCAGTCCTCTCCGCAATCCAGAATATAGTAGCTCTCATCCTGCGTATAGTGCATTCCGAAAGTGTTCTGAATGTACTCGGTGGTAGGATGTACCTGCAAAGACAGATTCTGTCCGCCGACGGTGTCGAGGAAGTCGAACCGGATGGGGAATTCGTCGCCGAATCGCCCGTAGACCCGTTCCCCCAGCAGTTCGTCGGGATGGGTAAATACCACATCCACGGCGGGGATTTCCACCACCACGCCGCCGAATGACATAGCGATCGAGTTCTCCTCCGGTACGCCGTCAAACGCCCAGGCGTAGTTCTTCTCGGCGGGATCCAGATCCAGATGCTCCTTCATCCATTGTCCGCCCCAAACCTCGGGGGCAAAGTAGGGAACCAGCCGGAAAGGCTCCTTCCCGAAGGCGGCAAGTCCCTTGCGGTAGTTCTCTCCGCTGACCATCCGGGGATCGCCTTTGCGGGTGGTGTCCAGCAGATAGTCGATCTTACCCAGAATCGTTTTCTTGTGCCGATCTGCCATCCGCCAGGTGAGGAAAAATCCCTGCTTGAACTTTGCCAGCTTGGGTGCGTCGGGATTGTCGGTTCCGAAGTTGGCAAGCCCCTTCGCAAAGCGGCACTGAATTTCCCAGCGGGTGATCGAGCCGTAGATCAGCAGATCGCCTTCGGTAATCAGCGACGCGCCCACGCCGATCACCAGACA
>CAYOON010000072.1:0-8256 GCA_964405595.1 uncultured Lachnospiraceae bacterium
AATCAGATAATATGGTCTTTCGTGCCGTTTTCAAGCTCTTCCCAGACCGGGGAAATATCCCGCAGGTAACTGACGATTCCCGGTACGGAATTGATGATGTGTTCGATCTGCTCGGGAGTGTTCTCCTCGGAAATAGAGAGCCTGAGCGATCCGTGGGCAACCTCGTGGGGCAATCCGATGGCCAGCAGAACATGGCTGGGATCCAGCGATCCAGAAGTGCAGGCCGAACCGGAGGATGCGCAGATGCCCGCCTCGTCCAGCATCAACAGGAGCGATTCACCCTCGATTCCCTCAAAGCAAAGGTTGACGTTGCCGGGCAGCCGGTTGACGGGGTCTCCGTTCAGCACGGTGTGGGGGATCGCGGTCAGCCCTTCGATCAGCCGATCCCGCAGGGGGATCAGGTAGGCGGCGTTCTTCGCCATATTGGCGACGGCTTCTTCCAGCGCGGCTGCCATGCCTACGATACCGGGAATGTTCTCGGTTCCGGCACGCTTGCCTCTTTCCTGCGCGCCGCCCTCGATCAGGGTGGTCAGCGGGATTCCCTTGCGGACGTAGAGCGCGCCCACGCCCTTGGGACCGTGGAACTTGTGTCCGGACAGCGAAAGCATGTCGATATTCTGCTTCTCGACGTTCACCTCCAGATGACCGACAGCCTGTACCGCGTCGGTGTGGAAGATCACGCCCGCCTCGCGGCATACAACTCCGATCTCGGCGATCGGGAATACCGAACCGATTTCGTTGTTGGCAAACATCACGGTAACCAGCGCCGTGTCGGGACGGATGGCGTTCTTTACGTCCTGTGCGCTGACTGTGCCGAAGCGGTTTACGTCCAGCAGGGTAACTTCAAAGCCCTGTTTTTCCAGCTTTTTCAGCGTGTGGAGAACGGCATGATGCTCTACCTTGGTAGAGATGATGTGTTTCTTCCCCTTACGCGCACCGATGGCGGCGGCAGTCTGAATCGCCTGATTGTCCGCCTCGCTTCCGCCGGAGGTGAAGGTGATCTGTCTCGGGTCGGCGCCCAGAAGGGAAGCGATCTTCTCTCTGGCGGCAGCCAGCGCCTCCGCCGCTTCCTGTCCTGCCGTGTGTAGACTGGACGGGTTTCCGTAAACCTTATCAAAATAGGGCAGCATGGCGTCCAAAGCCGTTTTGGAAAGCTTGGTTGTCGCCGCATTGTCCGCATATACAAACATGGTCTTGATCCTTTCTATATTTCATCAAATTACCAATAAACTATAGCATAGAATTCCTACAAAGTCAATAGGATATTCGTATATTTTCAAAAAATTCATAACTTTCCTGGTTTTTCTTATTCGCAAGACTCCTCCGGCAGATCTTTCTCCAGCAGATCGGCGAGGGTAACGGAGGAAAGGTAGTCGTTGATCATTTTCTCGAGATTATGCCAGACGGGAAGGGTCAGACAGCGGTCGGCTCTGCCGCAAGCATTGTCCTCGCACTCCTTGCAGGCAACCGGGGTCAGGGAACCTTCGCTGATCCGCAGGATTTCGGCGAGCGTATACTCTTCGGGAGCACGGGTCAGCATGTATCCGCCGTCCTTACCCCGAACCGAACGGACAATATCCGCCTTGTTCAGACCGGAGACGATCATCTCCAGATATTTCAGCGAGATCTCCTGCCGTTCGGAGATCTGCTTGAGCGAGATATACCCCTCGTCCCGGTGTTGCGCGAGATCAATGAGAATTCGCAGGGCGTAGCGTCCTTTTGTGGATATAATCATTGGATTTTATTCCTTTCATCGGCAAGTATCCAAAAAAGCTGCCGCAGGTTACACGGCAGCTTTTGAATCTTTACATCTTAATATAGGCTTCCCGATCCGCGCCAACCGATACGTAGCTGATTTTGCATCCGACCGCATTTTCGATATACTTGATATAATCGTATGCCGCCTTGGGAAGATCAGCGACGCTGCGGCAGCCCGAGATGTCGCACTTCCAGCCGTCCAGATACTCGTAAACAGGCTTCGCCTTGTTGAGTGCCTCGCCGGTGGGGAAGTCCTTTACGAGCGTTCCGTCCACGTCGTAGGCAATGCAAACGGGGATCTTGTCCATGTAGGAGAGGACGTCCATCTTGGTCAGCGCAACCTCATCGGCACCCTGCGCGAATACGCCGTAGCGGGATGCGACCACGTCAAATCCGCCGACTCTGCGAGGACGACCGGTAGCGGCACCATATTCGCCGCCGGCTTCACGGAGGGCATCGGCTTCGTCGCCGAACATTTCGACGGTGAATGGGCCTTCGCCGACGCAGGATGAATAAGCCTTCATGATACCGATAGAGCGGTTCACCTTGTGATTGGGGATACCGG
This sequence comes from uncultured Lachnospiraceae bacterium, assembly GCA_964405595.1. Taxonomy (GTDB): domain Bacteria; phylum Bacillota; class Clostridia; order Oscillospirales; family CAG-272; genus CAKSQF01. The sequence continues at coordinate 2,324 of CAYOON010000072.1, forward strand.
CACCTACGGGAGCGTAAGCGGTGATTACAGAAGAAGAGGAAGTGTAGGGATAGATACCGTAGTCAATGTCGCGGAGCGCGCCCAGCTGTGCCTCGAACATGATGTTCTTGCCGGCTTTTGCGGCGTCGTTCAGATAAGTGCAGGTATCGCAGATGTAGGGCTTGATCTGATCGCCGAATTTTTCCAGCCATGCCAGCATCGATTCGTAGGTAATGTCCTCGAAAACACGGTTGCCGTTCTCGTCGAGGATCTCGTCATAGTTGTAGACGCCCTTGAGGGTCAGAACCTTCCAGTTCACGATGTCGGCAAGACGCTCCTTCAGATACTCGGGATGGAGCAGATCGGCCATGCGGATGGCCTTCTTCATGTATTTATCGCCGTAAATAGGGGCGATACCGCGGTTGGTAGAGCCGAACTTCTTATCCTTCAGACGGTGTTCCTCCAGCTTGTCCTGATAGACATCATAGGGCATGCAGATAACAGCCTTGTCCGAGATTTTGAGGTTCTCGGGGGAGATCTTCACGCCGGCGCTCCGGAGTCTTCCGATTTCGCCGCAGAGATGCTCGATGTCGATAACCATGCCGTTGCCCATGACATTGACGACCTCGGGACGGAGGATGCCGGAGGGAAGCAGATTCAGGATAAACTTGCCCAGGTGATTGACAACGGTATGTCCCGCATTGTTGCCGCCCTGATAACGGCAGACAATATCCATGTCGGCGGAAAGCAGATCGACCATACGGCCTTTGCCTTCATCGCCCCAGTTGATTCCAACAATCGCAGTTAACATTTCCAAACCTCCAAGTTTGTCTTTGTTTTTCTCATACTCTGTAATTATACAACATTTCTGCCAAAAATGCAATGTATTTTTGAAAAAATATACATAACGAATTTTTAGATGCAGACAGATGGGTTTTTATGGAATATGCACAAGAGAAAAGAATGGTTAGCAAAAAAGTCAGCAGAAACGGTTGATTTTTCCTTAGTTCTATGCTATAATTATGAAAAGACGATAGAGGGTAAAAATATGTCATACAACTTTCAGAAGCAAATCGACTTTCTTCTCGATAACGCCTGTGTGGGAATTCGCTACCTCGTGCATCGGGATTTGCTGAAAACGCCGACAGACGAGCCGTTCATGAAGCAGATGTATTCGGAAATCCTACAGCAAAGCAATGTGCAGAAGCATTTCTCCGCGCAACATCCGGACGGATGGCTCGGATACGAGCTGCACGGCGGCGACAGTATGGAATCCCATATCAGCGGACTACTGAACAGCGGCGTATCGGTGGATGATCCGAGCATCCAAAAAGCAATCGCAGCACTTACGACTCCCGAGATCGCATCGCAGCACAAGAATTGGTTCCACGGCGGCGACGCGCTGGACGCAGAGGGCAGGGGAGGCAATCGCGCAATTATAGCAGGCATTTTGTCGTGGGTTGGCTATCCCGAGGACGCGCCGATTCTATCGGACGAAATTGCGCTCTCTTATGAACATCTTTCAGCTGTTTTGCAATACCAATCGGTCGATGATTTTTCGATCAAAGGAAAGTCACAGCGCTATTATAAGCCCAAAGCCAGATTCCCCGCCGCAAATCATATAGGATTGCTGGCAGCCACCCAAAGTTGGCGCACGGATGAAACGATGAACACAGCCAAAGTGGCAATCGCGCACGGGTACAATTTGATGAAGGATTTCAACGAGTACATCACCTTCCGTAAGCCTGCCGAATACGGCGGAAGCTTCGTCGGCCCGTTCAACTATAACTGGCAGGCACTGCGTCCTGTGAATGAAGAGCAGCTACGGAATATTCTGGAAAATCCCTACCATTTCCAATTCGGTTTCTGGCTGGGAGCGGTCAGCGGCGTTCCCGACTGGGTTCGTCAAAGTACAGAGACCTACGAGCTTTTAGCGGACTTGCTGGAGAAGGATGCAATCTTCAACAGAATTCCCGAAAAGGCGCTGAAAGCGTTCAGGCAGATCATGGGAAGAGAACCGAACTGGCGGAAGAAATCGGCTGCCAAGTGTGACGTGACCTATGCGGTGCTGAAAGCTTGCTATCCCGTATTCAAATAACTCAATAGAGCCTGATTTCATCAATTGAATCAGGCTCTTTCTTTTCTGAAAATATTTAAAAGAATATTCCCGGAAATCTTGACAATCGCAGGAAAACAATGTATAATGTATCTGTATATTCATGCAATTATGCAAAACCGTAGAAACGGTATGGGGGTATTATGACCAGACGTGAAGAAAGGGAAGCGCTCTTTGCGCTTTTGTTTGAGATGTCCTTTTCGGAGATTACGGCAGCCGAGGATATTCTGGAAATCGAATCGAAAGAGCGGGACTATTCTGCCGAATACATCATCGGAGGCTACCGGGGTACCCTGGAGCATCTTACCGAGATTGACGAAAAGATCGCCGAAAATGCCAGCGGATGGAAGTTCGGCAGAATCTCCAAGGTGACGCTTGCTATTCTGCGTCTTGGAATCTACGAGATGGTCTACGGCGGCATTCCGTTCAGTATAGCCATTAACGAAGAGGTCGAGCTTGCCAAAAAGTATGACCACGAGAAAGCACCGGCTTTCGTCAATGGTATCCTCAACCGGGTCGCGGAGCAGAGCGGACTGAAAAAATCCTCGTCCGATAAGTCATGAGCAGACTGATTCTCGGGATAGATACCAGCAACTATACTACATCTGCTGCGCTCTGTCTGGACGGGGAGATTATCGGAAACTACAAACTCCCGGTAACCGTCAAGGAAGGCGAACGGGGAATCCGCCAGTCGGACGCCGTGTTCTGCCATGTGAAGAACCTTCCCGCACTCATGGAGAAAGTGGGCAAACGGGATCTGACGGCGGTTGGTGTATCCACCCGTCCCCGAAGCGTCGAAGGATCGTATATGCCCTGCTTTCTGGCGGGACAGACCGTCGCAACGGCGATTTCGTCGGTTTGTGGGATTCCGCTGCACAGCTTTTCCCATCAGCAGGGACATCTGATGGCCGCTCTCTATTCGGCAGGCAGAACCGATCTCTGGGATCAGAAAATCATCGCTTTCCACGTTTCCGGCGGAACCACCGAACTGTTGATCGCCGAAAAGGGAAATATAGAGAAGGTCGGCGGAACGCTGGATCTGAACGCCGGACAGGCGATCGACCGGATTGGCGTCCTTCTGGGACTGTCCTTCCCCTGCGGAAGGGAGATGGAGGCGATCGCCGCACCCTTTGATTCGGTAAACTGCTACTCCCACGTCCGTGGACTGGAATGCAACCTGTCGGGGCTGGAGAATAAAGCATCCGAGCTGATCCGCTCGGGAGCAGATGCCTCGCAGGTAGCGGCATTCACGCTGAAAAGCGTCCTGCGAACGATCGATAAATTAACAGCAAACGCCCTCGCCGAGTTCGGCAATCTGCCGATCCTGTACGCGGGCGGTGTCATGAGCAATCGCATGATCCAGTCTGAACTTGCGCGGAAGTATCACGCCCTCTTCGCCGCGCCTAAGTATTCCTGCGACAACGCCGCAGGGGTCGCGCTCTTGTGCGACAGACAGATTCGGGATGAATAGTTTAGGAGAAAATAACGTGAGTCGGGACGAATTTTTGCTCGCATTAAAGGAAAAGGGTATCGATACAAGCATTGTATCCTTTGATGACGGCTTTAAAGATGGCTATTGTGTTCGGAAAGTATATTATCGGTGGGAAGTTTTCTTTAGAGAAAGAGGAAAAGAATACGAGGTTGTAGGTTTTCCTTGCGAAAGCAACGCATTGGAATATCTTATTGAGAAAATTTTATAAATAATGAGTTGCATTATAAAAGGAGGTGCGATACAATGTCGAACAAACAAGCTTTGATCGAAAGTCTGAAGCTCCCTTTGAAGCAGAAGGGCTATAAGAAGAAAAATCAGACGTGGTATCGCGAGGACAGCGATCTTATCATTGTCTTCAATATTCAAAATTCCTCTTATAGTGACGACTATTACATCAATTTAGGAATCATCATACAAAAGCTCCGCCGTGAAGGGGAAGGAATTTGTCATTCCAACTGCGATATATGGACGCGAATTCCCACACACGATAAATTCGGAGGATGCCTGATGGCGGATAAACTGATACCGGTTCTGGAAACCTTTGAAACATGGTACGGAACTCTGAACGCACTGCGCCACAAAGCTATCGAAGGAAAACTGCCCATAGTCGCCTCCGGCGAAGCTGTAACATTCCTGACGTCCGTCAGACTTGGATAGGGAACGGACTTATAAATATTGAAAGAAAGGAACAGAATCCATGCCATCAGAAAGACCAACGCTGACCGTCACACAGCTGAATGAATATGTCAAGGGACTGATCGACAAGGATCCGATCCTTATGAACGTATATGTGAAGGGTGAAATCTCCAACTTCACCCATCACAGGACGGGACATCTCTATTTTACATTAAAGGATGAAACCTCCAAGCTGTCCGCCGTGATGTTCGCGAGCGCGGCATCCAAACTGAAATTTACCCCGGAAAACGGGTTGAAGGTGATCGCCCACGGACGGATCTCCGCATTCGTGCGGGACGGAAACTATCAGATCTATGTAACCTCCATGGAGCCGGACGGAATCGGATCCCTTGCCCTCGCCTTTGAGCAGCTCAAGAAGAAGCTGGCGGCAGAGGGGCTGTTCGATCCCGCCAAAAAGAAGCCCCTTCCGAAGATCCCCACCCGCGTGGGTATCATCACCTCCCCCACAGGAGCAGCGGTGCGGGATATTATCAACATCACCTCCCGCCGTTTCCCTCTTGCCAAGCTGATCCTCTATCCCGCCCAGGTGCAGGGAGCCGACGCCGCTCCCCAGTTGATTGCCGGGATGAAGTATTTCAACGAAACGGGGTCGGTGGACGTCATCATCATTGGCCGAGGCGGCGGATCGCTGGAGGATTTGTGGGCGTTTAACGACGAAACCCTCGCGAGAACGGTCGCTGCCTCCCGGATCCCCGTAATCTCTGCGGTGGGACACGAGATCGACTTCACAATCTGCGATTTCGTCGCCGATATGCGTGCGCCGACCCCGTCTGCCGCCGCAGAACTGGCGGTTCCGGACACTGCCGATCTCATGCGCAAGGTAAATAACATCACTACACATATGGAATTGCTGCTGTCCAAGCGGATTTCGGTCTATTCCGAGAGCGTCAAGCGGTGCGAAAACGCGCGGGTACTGCAAAATCCCGAATTTCTGCTGGACGATCGCAAAATGCGGCTGGTGTCCGACGTAACCCGTCTGGAGAGTGCTATGCGGCTGATCTTCGCCGATAAAAGGGAGCAGTTCGCTGGATGCGCTGCCAAATTGGATGCTTTGAATCCGCTATCCGTGCTTCTGCGAGGCTATTCTGCCGTCTTCCGCGAGGACGGGCGACTGATCAAGAGTACGAAGGACGTAGAGATTGGACAGCGTTTCACCTTCCGGCTGACTGATGGCGAGGTAGAGGGAGAGGTTATCTCCAAAACCGAAAGTGACAAGTGAAATGAGCAAATCCCAGAACATCTACGATAATCAGGCGTTTTTTGACGGATACAGAAAACTGCGGGAGAATCCGTACAGCGCAAACAATACCGAAGAGAAGCCGGCTCTTTTCTCTCTGGCACCCGATCTTCACGGCAAGGCCGTACTGGATCTAGGATGCGGATACGGCGAAAACTGCGCTATGTTCAAGGAACTTGGCTCCACCGTTGTAACGGGCGTAGACCTTTCCGAAAAAATGCTTGCGGTTGCCGTGACGGAACATCCGGATATAGAGTTTATCCGCGGGGATATGAGCGATCTTTCCTTTATCCAGCGCAAATACGATGTGATTTTCAGTTCCCTAGCCCTGCACTACGTCGAAGATTTTGCTGCACTTGTAAAAAGCGTGTATAACCTGCTGACGCCCGGCGGAACTTTCGTATTCTCCCAAG
>CAYOON010000073.1:0-8165 GCA_964405595.1 uncultured Lachnospiraceae bacterium
AGGCTCTCGTGTTTTTCATCGCCTGCTCGGCCTTCTGCTTTTCGGCTATGACGCAGATGTCCATGTCCATGCGGGAGCTCGCCAGCGAAACCTTTGCGTTCATGATCATTACAATCGGTCTGATCCTCGCGTTTATGACCCTTCTGCTCTCCCTTTCCAGCGTCGTAAAAGCAAACGCGAAAACCATTGCCATGATGCGGGTGTTCGGCTACGAGCACAGGGCGTGCAGCCGGGCGATTCTCGGAACCTACCGACCGATTTCCTACATCGGCTTTGCCATAGGCACGGTTTATCAGTACGTTTTGCTGAAAACCGTCATGACGTTCGTCTTTTCGGACATCGGGAATCTGCCCGAATATCACTTTAGTTTTCGGGCTCTCGGAATTTCCCTTGTGGCGTTTATCGCGGCTTATGAGCTGATCCTGTACCTCTACGCACATCGGGTCAGACGGCTATCGGTCAAAAGCATCATGCTGGAGTAATTTTCAAAAAAACTTCAAAAAAATTCCCGAAAAAGTTTAACCGTTTCATTTTTCTTTCACTATTAGGGCAGAAGCTTCTAAAAAAACGAGAGGACACATGAAAATGAGCGACGATCTGTTCAATGAGAAAATCGCGGACGCATCCAAGACCATCTTTTCCTACTGCATGGCGAAAACCCCAAACCGGGAGGAAGCGGAGGATCTCTGTCAGGATATCCTCTGTGAGCTGGTGAAGTCGCAGAAGAATCTGCGGGATCCCGATGCCTTCTACGGCTTTATGTGGGCGGTCGCCGGCAACGTATACAAACAGTGGTGCAGGAAGCGTGCGGGAGCAAAAGAGGTCAAGCTGTCGGACAATATCCCGGCAGAGGATCCGTTTCCCGACGGGGAGGATGATTCCGGCATCTACCTTCTGCGGCGGGAACTGTCCCTGCTGTCCGAAAAATACCGTCGGGCAACGATTCTCTACTACATTGACGGAAAATCGTGCGCAGAAATTTCACAGATTCTCTCCATCAGCGAAAGCATGGTGAAATACCTGCTTTTCAAGTCCAGAAAAATATTGAAAGAGGGAATGAACATGGAACGCAAACTCGGCACACACAGCTATAATCCGAAAGATCTGATCCCGCTGTATATGGGATCGGGACCCAACCAGTTCTGGAGCTTTATGCAGAGCAAGATTCGGCAGAATATCGTATCCGCCTGCTACAACGACTCGCTGACTCCCGAACAGATCAGTCTGGAAACGGGAATCCCGCTCCCCTATCTGGACGATGAGATCCGGGAACTGACCGACAAAAAGATTCTGTTAAAAGACGGGACGCATTATAAGGCAAACGTGATCGTTATCTCGTCCGAATGCAGCGAGGAAATCGCCCGGAGCGTATCTGATTATCACAAGCAGATTGCTGATAAAATAGCGGAGCTTCTCGATGAAAATCTGGAGAATTTTAAGAAAATCGGCTTTGCCGGAAACGATTTCTCCGAAAATACGCTGCGCTGGCAGCTGCTTGCGTTTCTGATCCTGCAAATCAGCAAGCAGGACGGGGAGTACGATCCGCCCAAAACCGCATGGGGAGACTATGCCTATATGTGGCTTGCGGAAAAGGGTTCCACGCTGGACAAACATATCTTCAATTTCAGTCAGCCAAACGACCGTCAGGGCAACCGCATCCATTTTCTCGACTACCTGCCAAAGCAAAAGGGGGATCACCATGATTTCTACGGAAATGAACGGTATGTGGGCATCCTCTGCGACATTGCCCGCGGGAACGGGCAAAAATTCAGCGAGTACGATCTGGAAGCGGTCGCGGAGATGATCCGCAAGGGATATGTTCGCAAGGAGGAGAACGGCTATCGGGTTACCATGCCTGTCTTCACGACGGAGCAGGATACCGCGGCTGTCGAGATGGTTCAGGACTTCATGAACGGACAGCTCGGCGAGATCATCCGGGAGATGGGACGGGTATCGGCAAAGATCCTCGGCGAGCATACGCCCAAGCACCTGCAAGATCAGGTGGCAGGCATTGCCGGAATGGACAAGTTTGTCAGTACCGCCTGCATCCCCATAAGCATTTTAGTAGACAGGAAGGTGCTATCCACCGACTGGCATCCGCTGGAGATGCCTACGACCTTCGTAGTGTTGAACGGATAATATCCAAAGTGGCAGGGAGAAATCCCTGCTACTTTTTTGCGTTTGCATATTGAAAATCGGCGGATTCTGTGCTATAATTGGATAAACAGGAATTTGAGAGGTATAAAAACAATGCGCAGATCAGACAGAGAGGTAACGGAGTTTTCGGAACTTATTGCGATTATGGAAAGATGCGACGTGTGCAGGATCGCGCTGAACGGGGACGGATACCCGTACATCCTGCCGCTGAATTTCGGGATGAAGGTGGACGGCAGCACGGTCGAACTGTACTTCCACGGCGCGACAGAAGGGACAAAATACGATCTGATTCGCAAAGACAACCGGGCGAGCTTCGAGATGGACTGCGCCCACCGGCTCGTGACCAACGAAGAGCGCGGGAACTGCACCATGGAATATCAGAGCGTGATCGGCAGAGGACGGGTCGAGATGATCCCCGACGAGGAAAAATACGACGCGCTCTGCATTCTGATGGAACACTATCACAAGAAGGACTTCCCTTTCAATCGCGCCGTCATGCCCCAAACAAAGGTATTCAAGCTGGTCGTCGAGGAAATGACCGGGAAGCAGAGAAACGTAAAAACGCAGGGTTGACTGCGGCTGATCGGAGTAAGTTTGAAAGAAGCCGATGGCTTCTTTCAAACTACGAATTTGTGTCTTGATTGGCTCCGCCAATCATTTCGCCAAAGGCGAAACCGCCACAAATTCGAGATTATCGAAGAAAGGTATGGTCATAACTATGGACAAAAGTAAGAAACGTTCGATCCTGCTCTGGACGGTTTATTGGTTGGTGATCCTGGGCGTATACCTGGCGGCAAGCATCGTTTTCGGAAATTTCGTGCTATATCTGCCCGTTCCCGCTCTGGCGGCGGTGAACTTCACCGTCAGGCTGACCGTCGGAATTCCGCTGCGCAAAATCGGGAACAGGAGAACAAGAAAAATCCTATGGCTTGCGGCGAATCTTTTCTCAATTTTCATCACCGTCTGGCTCTGTAAAATAATCGTGGTCAACGGCTCGGATTATAACAACAGCTACATAAATTCGCTGGACTATTCGGGTTTCGGGCATGAAAGCAGCGTCTCCTACAACGCCGAAGACGGGGTTTACACCGTTCGGGCAGAAGGCGACGAATTAAAGATCTTACAGCTGACCGACATCCATATTTGCGGCAGTATCACCACCATCGGCACGGACAGGAAGGCGATCGACGCCTGCTACGCGCTGATCAAAGAAGCGCAGCCCGATCTGATTCTGGTTACCGGGGATATTGTCTATCCGATCCCGATTCAGACATTCAGCAAGAACAATCTGAAGCCGATCTATCAGTTTTGCACGCTGATGAACAACATCGGGATTCCGTGGGCGATGGTTTACGGCAATCATGACACCGAATCGGTGGCCGATTATGATTCCAAAACCCTCGAAGGACTTTTCCGGCATTTTAAGCAGCAGGAGGACTGTCCGATGCTGTATGCGGACAAACAGCCCGACGTTTACGGCAGATACAATCAATACCTGCGGATTGAGAACAGCGACGGCAGTCTGAACCGGCTGATTTTCCTCATGGATTCCAACGATTATGTGACGGGATCCGACAGGATCAACGAATACGATTCGATCCATGACGATCAGATCCAGTGGTACCGTGATACCGTCGATACGGTTTCGGCAGAGGCTTCGGAGACGGTGAAATCCTTCGTGTTCATGCACATTCCCTTTCAGGAATTCGCCGACGCCAAGGCGGAGCTGGACGCCGGAGGGAGCGACGCGCTCTATCTCTTCGGGGAAAACGGGGAGAAGGTCAGCCATCCCGAGAAAAACAGCGGATTTTTCGATGTGATTCTGGAAAAGCAAAGTACCGAGGCGGTTTTCGTCGGACACGATCACCTGAACAATATGGGGATCCGATACAAGGGCGTGGATCTGGTTTACTCCAAGTCCATCGACTACATCGCCTATCCCGGAATCGCAAAAATGACCGATCAGCGCGGCGCGACGCTGATTACGCTTTCGAAAGACGGCGGATACAGGATCGATCAGGTTCATTATAAACAATCATGAGCGAGACTGAAATCAAACAAATAACCGAAGAAAATCAGAAGATCGGGGCGTTTGCCTCGATCTTCTGTCTTTTGCGGATCTTCTGTCCGTCATAAATAATTGCTTATGGAATCTTACAGCTTCTTCTCCGCCATCATGTAATAGGTACAGATCCGATGCCCGGCTTTCCCGTACAGCCGATCCAGTCCCGTATAGGTGTAACCGATGAAGCTCTTCTCCAGCCCGATCTGACGCAGGGCATCCGTCCCCGCAGCTACCATCCGGGTGGCGATCCCCTTCCCGCGGCTGTCATGCCGCACCGCCGCACAGCCGACGCTGCCAGTTCCCGGGGAAGTCTCGCTAAAGTTCACGATCAACGCTCCGCAGATCTTACCTCCCTTTTCGGCAATCAGCACCCGGCTTCCGCCCACATCGGTATAGAGATCGTCTGACTGATAATAGATACAAAAGCTCTCGTGAGCGTCCCCGACGCATTCAAGAACACCGTTCACATCCGATTTTTCCGCCCAGCGATAGATAATTTCGTCAATCGGTTCACCGAGGACAATCCCGGACGGCGAACTCTCCCGCAGATCGGCGATCATATCGAAGATGTTGCAGTCGGTATATGCGTGACGGTATCCTTTTTTGGATAGAAACTCCACCGCGCGGTTATCCGGCTCCGAAGGAAGGTTTTCCGCCGGTTCCAAGCCGCCCACCGGTGGTACGTTCGTCGGCACACCGGGCATCAGATAGGACTTCCCTCTGCCGATGACGATCTCCCGATGTCCCTGCTCCCGCACCTGTGTCTCTGCCCCTGCAAGCAACGCACTGCCGATTCCTCTGCCCCGGTATTCGCTGTCCACGCAGAGCAGATAGATCGTGTTATCCCGGATCACGCAAGCACCGTGCAGCTTTCCGTCCAGTCTTTTTTCGAGGATGCGGTTTTCCGCGTCCGACAGGATTTCCCGCACGGTTGCCTCGTCACGGATGTTATGCGGGAAATTCCGGTGATAGATTGCGATCAGACTTTCAATATCACGCATATTTATGACCATTCCTTTCTTTTCAGAATCGTGTATAGAATGTTGAATTATATGTCAGTCAATGTTTTTGCGGTAATATGCTTTAATTAGCGCGGTAGTTTTTCGGGTTTTGGGGATCTCGACCTCCTGATGGGGAGGAAACTTTGTTCGAAAGCATCCGATGGTATAACATCGTTTATAATGGTAGGTTCGACTAGAACCGCTCTCTATGCGTTTGATCTCGCCCCATTTGATGGATGTGCGCATTCCGAAGCAATAATAAATCGTGAGCGCGTCCGGATCGAAACGGCAGCGACTGGGAACAAGAATACAGGTTCCGATCACAAAAAACGCAGCGCCAGAGATGATAACCACACAAAGCCCCCATGTATCTGAATCCCAGACCGCCACGCCTGATAGAATCAGTATGGCAGCCGTAATATGATAATTCAGCCATCTGAAATTGAATACGGTTTTCGACATAGTATGTACCATCGTGCTGTTTATTTGACCTTATATCCCTTGCTCCGCAGGAACGCGGCGAAATCCTCCGCAGTTCCCTTGGTGAAGGAATCTGCGCGCAGGAGAAATACCTGCTTAGCTTTTGTTTTCAGAAGAATCATTTTTTTCGTCCGGTAAACCTTTTTTACACTCGTAAAGGGAATCTCGTTTACCCCGGCGGATGTCGTGCCGATCAAGCTGTCTTCGGTCACATCAATCTGCACTTCAACCGGCATCCCCTTGTTTACCTCTTTATCCCGCCTTATCAGATTATTTGTCATGTTGAAATATGCTAAAATCCGCATTAAATAATAGAAGGGAATCAAAAGCAGGAATAGAATGAGCGTAGTATCGTTCCGAAAAGTCCATTCAGACAAAATTAAAAGAAAATCAAGTGCCAGCAGGATCTGAATTGCAATGGCTGACGGACTTTTGAACAGAATAAAGCGGTAAAGTGCCTTTACTGTGTCTTTATCCCGCACATAGCGGTTTTGGAATATGGGTTCCATGGGTTACCTCCTGAATAAAAAATATTGAAAACTAAAAAACCGTCGCAAACTTCACGCTTGCGACGGTTTGGCTGAGGATTAGGGATTCGAACCCCAACAAACAGAGTCAGAGTCTGTCGTGCTACCTTTACACAAATCCTCATTCTATTGTCGCTGCAGTGTCTCTCGACCTGTCAGCGTTACACATTATAGCATAATGATTTCGGTTTGTCAATACCTTTTTCAAAATTTTCTTCGAAAATTTTGAAAAAGGTATTTTTGCACATCTTACTTCTTATTCAGCCGGTTCATGACGTCGATTCCGAAGTCCAGAGCCTCGTAAAGTCCGTTCTTGTTGAACTGCTTCAGAATCCGCTGATGCCCCTTCAGTCCGGGATCGGTGCTGATTACCTGCCCCAGTATATTGCCCGGAACCTCCGATTTGATCTTCGGATCCTGCGTATCCACTTCCTTACTTGACAGAATCATCAAAAACAGCACGCACTTATTTTCCATACTGCCGTAGCAGATCATGTTGTTCTCTCGTACCAGCGGCTGACCTTTATAGATCAGGTACTTCCCGTTTACCGTCGTTGCCATATGGCCATTCCTCCCCTACTTACTATTCATTATCCATTATTATACATCATTTCTCGCCCGAAGATATGGACATTATGTTAACTTTTAATCAAAAATGGCTTTTCCTTATAGAAATCCAAAGAAATTCCCCCCGCAAGGGCGTAAAGCTGATCGGCATTCATGGAGAAATCGTAGCTTTCCGCCTCTTTATCCCCCGGACGGGTCGATACCACCGGCAAATCGCCCTTTTTCGCCGCAAACCGCAGGATTTCCCGTCCCGCAGAGCTCGCTCCGAGCAGATTCACCGTCCGGACAGGCGTCAAAAGCCGTTCCTTCGTCACCCGGAAGAGAGCGAACAGCAACGCCCGGCGAACCCTTGCGTCGGGGTAGGTCTTTCCGCCCGTGCGGGAGAGCAGTTCGGACATGGTTCGCGCCGACTTCGCCGATCGGATCAGCGAGGCCGCCAGATCGGGGCGCATCTCCGCGTACTCCGCCAGCTCGTCCGCCGATGCGGTGCGAAGCAGGGTCAGGATGGGCAGCGCGAAGTGTTCGAGGGTCACAGGAGAAAGCCCCGATGCCGCTTCGAGCATGGCGTCTGCCGTCAGGGCGGCGTCGGGTCTGCCGGACAGGATCGCCGCTCTGGCTGCCGTGGCGCTGTAGTGGGATGTGCGGGGCAGAATCAGCGGTCGGATGGGTGATCCGATCTTCCGCAGGGCAGAAAGATATTCTAGTCCCAAGATGTCGTTAGACCCATCGAGGAGCGGCTCTCCGTAAAGCGACTGATAGGTTCCCGCCCGACAGATTGCGTAGGGGATTCGTCCGTTTGCCGATTTTAACGCGTCGGAGAGCGCTTGTTCGAAGGATTCGGAGGACAGCCGCTCCGCCGCTGTCGAAAGGCGATCGGCGTTCCCGCACTCGCTGCCGAAGCAGAGGTAATCGATCGCGCCGAGACGATGGAGGATCGACACACCCGTCCCCGCGAAATAGGCGGCGCTGCCGCAGCTATAGGGGAACGGCAGCTCGATCACCAGATCAGCGCCCGAGAGGATCGCCGCCTTGGCTCGGGCTGTTTTGGGATAGATTGCGGGCTCCCCACGCTGGACGAAGTTCCCCGACATCAGCGCAACGATCGCCGTCGGCTCGGGAGCGAAATGCGCACGGATCCGGGCGATTTGCTCCAGATGTCCCGGGTGGAGGGGATTGTATTCACAGATAATACCGACGCTAATCATGGGACCGCTCCTTTCGGTGGGATTTGTTGGGAATATTGTAGCACAGATCGGGTGGAAAGTCAAGGGAAAACTTTGTGCAAAGTCTTTTTGCGAAAATTTTAAAAAATGGCTTGACAAGCGGAAAAAGATGTGCTATAATATAGGGCGTATCGGGGTGTGGCTC
>CAYOON010000074.1:0-8164 GCA_964405595.1 uncultured Lachnospiraceae bacterium
TACCATTGAGCATTATTTCTACTTCCCGGAGGTTGTTAGGAATGTAGGTGGTACTACGCTCCCGTTTATTGATACCAGTAAAACCATTACAGGTTCAATTAGCAAAGACGGTGGCTTGAATATAACGAACGGCAAGACTTTGCCTTTGTTGAAAGTTCAGTTGGATACCGCTAACAATAATAAGCTGAAAACTGTGGACACACTAAAACAGCTCTTTATTGACGAGAAAACCCACTATCGCGAAAATCCCCAGATCAGCCACATGAACCGCCTCTTTAATACCAGAGCCGATTATAACTCCAATTATACGCTGGCAGAGGTTTGGGTGAAGCCGGCGGATGGTTATGAAGACCGCTACTACAATTTCAAAAAAATCGTAGATAGTAATGGTAATGAAGTACAACAAGGCGGAAGCGGCGATTACTATTTCGTATATAATGTACCGGAAAGTGGTAAAGACGAACATGGCAATGTGGGACATTCTCCCGAACGAATTCGCTTTACGAATAACCCCAGTAATACGCATATCACAGAATCAGGATATAGCGAGAAATATCCTTACGAATACACGATCTTGATTCAAGAGGGTACGAGAGTTCGTCTGGTATTTAAGGTGACCGAGGATCTGAATTACGAGGCAGACGCAAACTTTTTCGATTACGATATCACCGACGGAAAAATTTATACATCGGAAGAGGATGCAAGAGGTCAAACGAACGCGTAGGATACTTCCCAACGAACCAATGATAGAGTATGGTATGCATATACCTATCAGCAGGGAATCAACAATGCAAACAATTATACCGGAAGCGGAGCGAAATATGCCTTCGGAAACCGTAACACCGCAACATCGCTTGGTACTCAACAAGCACTCGGCGGTCAATATATTAACAAGTATAATAATAAGAATTATAGTAATAATCTCCAAGGTTGTACCTTTGGTTTGGTTCAAGGACTGAAGGATGGTTTGCCGGTTTGGGCGAACGGCATCATTGCTCCCGATCTGTTCTCAAGTGCTGAAACGATCGGCAAAACGTCCTATGTGAACAAAGAATATTCCCTTGGTTTCTACCGACAGGGCGGAACATACACTCTCAGTTATGTGCTGAATAATAATACAGGGGAGTACGTTGCTAGTAATCTGCGGGAGTTTATGACAACTGCAGGTGGTTTGACCAATGAGTTTTGGGCGATGGATGGTAGCGCTTCGCATGGAACAGACGGACATGATCTAAAGTTCGGAATTGGTGATCCATACAACCATGTAGTAAACCAAGTAACCAATCGACGGTATTGCGGTGAGGCGGAGGTTGTGATTGATGACTATAAGTCAACCGAAGATTTCCCTATAACTGATATTGGAACAGTTGACCACAACTCCTACTTCGGAATGTCCTACACCGTTGATTTCACCGTCGCACCTGGCTACTGCGCACCTCTTGAGTACTGGTTCTACGGTGACGACGATATGTGGGTCTTCTTACAAGAGCTTGACGAAAAAGGTAATCCGATCGGTAATGCAAAACTGGTTGCCGATATCGGCGGTGTTCACCTCACGGAGGGAGAATTTGTCAACCTTTGGGACTATGTTGATGAGATCCCCTATACGACAAAGGATGAAGTAACCGGTGAGGAAAAAGAGAATACTGCACAGGCCTACCGTCTGTCTGTATTCTATACCGAGCGCGGTGCGGCTGGATCTACCTGCTACATGCGCTTTACGGTTCCGCTGGATACCTACACGGAGCCTGCACCCGAGCGGAACGAAGAGTTGATGTTTGAGAAGGTGCTGGGGACGGACGGTCAGGGAAATACGATTTTCACCGACGAGGAGTTCGAATTCCTTCTGACCCTCACCAATGCGGACGGAACCCCCTATTACGACATTTACGATTACGCCATCTATGATCGTGAAACCACGCCAAATCATAGAGCAGATGGGGCTACGCCTGCAAAGGATAAAGATGGCAACGAGTTGAAAGGCGTGATGGGAGACAAAATTCCGGAATCCGGCAAGTATACCTTTAAACTAAAGGGCGGTCAGTACATTGTTATCAGCAATCTGCCCGATAATACCTACTATACCATCGAAGAGCTATCGGTCGGCAACTATGCAACCTTGTACCAAAAGGGCAGTCACAAGCACGACAAAAACGGTGGTCAGATTGACACCTTAGAGGGTGCAGTACGGTACAACTACGTCGTAGGCAGCGAGAGAATCAATTCGGAGGATTACAACTACGTATGCTTTACCAACAGCCATGCGATTAAGGTTGAAACTGATCCGGGCGACGGAAAGTACGTTCACATAGGCGATCTCATCACCTATGAGATTGAGTGGGGTAATGACCGAAACGAGCTGGCAGATGTTGTCATAACCGACCCCTTGGATGATGGACTTGACTTTATCGGCGCAGGCTTCAAGGGTGCGGACGGAACTGGCGAAAACGGCTACTGGGAATGGAACGGAAGCGACTCTTCGTATGAGTTGAACGATGAATGCAGCATCTTCTATAACAAGGACACCCGAACGGTGGTCTGGACGTGGAAGAACCGTCCTGCCGAGTCCTCCGGAGTGGTTGAGCTGATCGTCAAGGTCAACGAATCCGCGTTGGAGGAAGAGACCACAGCCGGTAAATTCGGGACGATGACTTCGCGCGTAGAGAACCAAGCTACGATAGAGATCGGTAACGATCATACGATCAAGACGAACATCGTCGAGAATCCCGTATGGAACCCAATCAAGACGGAAGTCACGCCCGGAGCAGGCAAACCCGTGCTTCCGGACAGCGAAATCGTTTATACGATCACCTGGAAGAACTATACGAATGAGGCTGCAACGGTTCTCGTGCGTGACCCGCTGGATAAGGTTGTCGAGTATGTTAATGGCAGCGCGGCGGCTTACTACGGAGCCTACGGATCAGAGGATTCGAGCGAAATAAAGGACGCGAAAATTTCTTACGACCCCGAGAGCCACACCATCTATTGGGATTTGGGAGAGCAGGAAGCCGGTTCGGAAGGCTATATAATCTTTACGGTTAATGTAAAGAAAGAAGCGGTTCAACAGAGAATCATCTGGAACTGGGGCTATGTTCAGGTTGGAAACGACCACGAAATAGAAACCAATCACATCAGTAATCCGGTTTACGGTTACGAGCTTCCCGCGACAGGCGGAAGCGGAACACTCATTTATACAATAAGCGGCCTTGCGATCATGCTGGGTTCGCTGGTTGTCTGGTGCGAAGCAAGGCGAAAACGAGAAAGGAGGTACAGCGAATCCTCCGCTCGGGGAGACAACTCTTAACGCCGCGCGATCATCGGTTAATAAAAAAATATTTTAATTAAAGAAAGGTAGAAAAACAATGAAAAAACTCAAGAAATTAGCCGCCGTACTGCTTGCAGCAGCAATGGCACTGACGATTTCTGCTCCCGCATGGGCAACAGAGTCGGAAGAAACCACCGAGACCCCCGAGGCGGGAACAATCACGATCAACAATGCAGCTGAAGGCAAGGATTATGCAGTCTACAAAATTTTCGATTTGACCTATTATGCAGATAAGAATGCATACACCTATTCAATCACATCCGATAGCAAGTGGTTTGGTTTTGTATCCAACGAAGGCGATGGCAGTAGTTTTGTTACTTTAACAGAAGATTCGACTGTTGGCGAGGGCGAAGATGCTGTTACCACTTACTTTGTTACATGGGATAAAAATAAAGATCCCAACGACAATTCTGCTGCCGCAAAGGAATTTGCTGATCTTGCAGCTGCTTATGCGAAAAAAACAAGTAATCGTATAAACGCAGACGACGAAAAAGAAGCCGATGCGTCTGGTACAGTTGAATTCACAGGGCTTGCTCTGGGCTACTATCTGGTAACCTCCACACAGGGTACTCTGGTTATGCTGGACACGAACGCTCCGGATGTTGTAATCTTTGATAAGAACACAAACTCTGTTCTGACTAAGACTGTCGACGGCGTGGTTTTTGACATCGGCGAAGATATACCCTTTACCCTGAAACTGGATATTACCGATGCGGATGCAGAAGAAAAAACATACACGATCCACGATCAGATGGGTGTTTCGCTGAAGCTGGTTCTGGATGCTGAACACAGTATAACCGTAAAGAAGAATGGTGAGGATATGGCTCCGGCTGCTGATACATATACTCTTTATATAAAAGAAGAGAATTCAGAAGATATGGATCACAATTCCTGCGCTTTTGAGATTCACTTCAAAGAAGGTGCACTTTCGCAAGACGATGTCATTACGGTTTCTTATACCGGCAGGTTTGACAAAACTATATCCAATCCTATAAGTGCTACTGCCGATCCTAAGAGGAACGAGAACAAGGCATGGCTTAACGATCAGCCTCCTGTTAGAGTAACAGTTTACACGGCAAATATCCTGATCAACAAGATTATTAAGGATACAACCACACCTCTTGCCGGCGCGGAGTTCGTTTTGAAAAATGAAAACGGAAAATACTGTAAGATCAACGAGGATGAGTCGATCTCTTGGGAAGAGAATATCGAAGATGCTACC
This sequence comes from uncultured Lachnospiraceae bacterium, assembly GCA_964405595.1. Taxonomy (GTDB): domain Bacteria; phylum Bacillota; class Clostridia; order Oscillospirales; family CAG-272; genus CAKSQF01. Next base: position 4,548 of record CAYOON010000074.1, read on the forward strand.
AGGGTAGTGACCGGTGAGGATGGCAGTGCATCCTTCAAAGGTCTGGGTGCCGGCACTTACTATCTGGAAGAGACTGTGGCTCCTGATGGTTACAATAAGCTGAATAATGATGTAACGATTGTTATTCCGAATACCAGAAATCCACAATCACCCTACACCGTTTCCGGAGCGGTTATCTCGTACACAGAGAAGGTTGAGAACAGCAAAGGTGTCGAACTTCCTTCCACGGGCGGCATGGGTACTACGCTGATGATCGCACTGGGCAGCGTCCTGCTGATTGCTACCGGTATCCTTCTGGTAACAAAGCGTAGAATGCACATCCTTGCAAACGAAGACTAATTGATTTCTTATCGGTAAGGCGGATGCAGGTTCTTGCGTAGAACAAGACGCCTGTGTCTGTCCTTACCGAATCCTGATTGAAGAGGGTCGGAAAATGGAGCGGAGATGGACAACCGTACTGCTGGTATTCTTTTTCTTTATTGGGCTTTCTGTTCTGCTCTATCCGACTGTCAGCGATTTTATCAACCAAAAGCACCAGTCCAGAGCAATCGCAAGCTATAATGAGCAGCTATTACAGATGAAAAAAGAGGAAGAGGAAGCCTATCTCGCCGAGGCGGAGGACTATAATCGACGCCTTCACGAGCTTCCCGAAGGCGGGTTTCTCTACCCGGATCGGGTTTCGGGCTATCGCGACACGCTGGACTTTATGGGTATGGGAATCATGGGCTATCTGACCATTGACAAAATCCGTGTGGAGCTTCCCATCTATCACGGAATCTCATCGGATGTACTGAATGTGGCGGTCGGACATATGGAGGGCACCAGTCTGCCTGTCGGCGGAGAAAGTACCCACTGCGTACTGTCCGCCCATCGGGGACTCCCCACCGCAAAGCTGTTTACCGATCTGGATCAGCTTGAGGAGGGTGATATTTTCACCATTACGGTGTTGAATCGGGTGGTTACCTATCAGGTGGATCAGATTCGGATCGTGCTTCCTGACGATTCCGGTCAGATCCAGATCATAGAGGGCGGGGATTACTGCACCCTCCTGACTTGTACTCCTTACGCCATCAATACCCACCGTCTTCTGGTTCGGGGCAAGCGGATTGAGAACATTAAAGATAAGTCTGCCATCTATATCACGGCAGATGCCTATAAGATTGATACGCTGATTGCCGCCCCTGCGGTCGCCGCTCCGATGTTGTTTGCTCTGCTCATTAAGCTCATGCTCCCGGCAAAGAAAAAGAAGAAGTTCGACATTTCCAAGTTGGATCTATGATTTTTCAAAAGGCTGCCTGATCTCTTATCAGGCTCTGGACGATTTTGAAAGGCGCTATACTATGAAGAGAAATCTAATAACGAAACTATTTGCAGCGATGATCGGTATTTCCGCCGTTTTTTCCGGAATATCTTCGGCATTTGCGGCAGAAACCCCCGATTTTTCCCAAAAAGCCAGTTTGACGCTGGAATATGCCGTTGACGGCTCGAAGATTGCGTCGATTCCTGTTCGTCTGTACCGGGTTGCCGATATTCAGATCGACGGGGATGGTTCGGTAAGCTTTTCCCGGAGCGGAGATTTTTCCGATTATCCGATTGAACTGAGCGGTAAGCGAACAACCGAGGAGTGGGATGCGCTGGCGCAGACGCTGTATGCCTATTCACAGGCAGATTCGATCGAACCGTCAGCCAGCGGCGTGAGCGGCTCGGACGGAAAGCTGGTCTTTTCCGATCTTTCCTGCGGAATGTATCTGATCGGAAGCGATCCGATCGTATATGAGAATCAAAACGTCTATTTTTCTCCGGCTCTGGTAAGCCTGCCCGGAAAATCGGACGGTGAAACATGGAGCTACGAGCAGACCGTCTTCCCGAAAGGTAAGCTGTCTACCCCTTCCGAAAAGGAGATCGACTACAAGGTGGTTAAACAGTGGGTAAACAGCACCGGAACTCCTCTTCCGAATAGCGTAACGGTTCAGATCTTGAAGAACGGAGTGGTTCAGTCTACACAGACGCTCTCCCCTGACAACGACTGGATGTATTCATGGGTCGCAAAGGATGACGGAAGCGTCTGGAGCGTAGTCGAGAAGGATGTTCCCGAAGGTTACACGGTAACAGTCGAGGGAAACAATACGACCTTCCTTGTGACGAATACTTTCGTGAATCCGCCTGTAACGCCACCGACCACCGGTGACAGCCTTGATTTGCGTCCGCTGGTTTGGGTTATGGCTCTGACGGGAATGGGAATGATTCTTTTCGCGCTCTTCCGAAAGCGGCGGTATATGAATGAAGACTGATAAGATAGGAAAACGCCGTATCGAGCGACTTTTGCTTACTGTCGGTATAGCTTTAATTGTCGCAGCCCTTCTGCTATTTGCCGGACTGAATTATTTCGATTCGGCGCGAAGCAGTCGGGATCAGGAAATTGTCGCAAGGCTTGGAGCAGTGATTCCTTCGCTGCAACCGGGCGTTTCGGATCACTATGCGGACAAAGAGGCTGCCATGTCAGCAGTCAACATAGAAGGAATCGGTTATATCGGAATCTTGCAGATTCCATCCCAAGACCGAACAATCCCTGTTGCTGAAAGTCCGCAAGGGAAGGGCGTTTACCGGATTTCTGGCAATGCCAAGGCATCGACCTTGCTGATCGGCTCTTCGGGATGGCTGTATGAGGAGATCGCTGACTTGAATGTCGGGGATACGCTCTCCTTCGTTGATGTTCGGGGGAATGTCTGGGAGCTTCGGGTCTGGAAACAGCTTCGGCTGTCTGCCAACAGTTCCATAGAGTTCGTAGAATCGGCTGATCTGACGTTGGCGGTGAAATGTAAGGATGCGACGATCCTGATCGGATGTCTGGCAGATTAGAGTTGCGTCGCAAAACCATACGAAAACAAGATAATGAGCAAAGAAGGCTATGACATTGCGGTGTCATAACCTTCTTTTTTGTATTACTATTCGTTTCAGAGTGATTATTTACTGTAGAGCGCGGCAAGGACAGCCTGCTGTGCATAACCGATCTGATGAATGACATACGATTCGTTTCTCTGCCACTGCACCTTTTCGTTTGCCTGATAAGGACATAGCCCTGTTTCAGGATCACGGTTGCTGTATGCGGTCTCGACATTCTTCGTGAAGGAGTCAAGGTAGCCACTTGCGGCTTCAGGAGCATAGTCATAAAGCTCATAGAACGCTTCATTCAGGATTGCCGCGAACCACGGGTCGCCCTGATAGTAGGAAGTTCTTCGCTCAACGCGGTTGAATGTTTTCTGTGCCGCGGCAGCTGTTCCGAGCGCGTCGTCCATGTACGCCGCCTTCTTGTCAGCATCGTCCGTCAGATCGTAGAGCGCAAGGTCTGCCAGAATCATGCTACCCGAGTTGTAGGAAAAGTGAACGCGATTGACGTCTCCGTTCTTTCGCACGCCATCCTCAATGACGGTGTGGATGCCGTTCCAATAGTCGTAGGATTCGGGCTTATTCTGCATCTTTTTGCAGAAGTTGTAGAACTTTTCCGCCCACTGTGTGTAGAACGCTTTCTGCTCGGCTGTCTTCGAAAGCTCCGCGAGCTTTGCGTTGACGATGATACTGCACGCATTTGCGCTTAATCCGCGCTCAAGGTGCTGCTC
>CAYOON010000075.1:0-8143 GCA_964405595.1 uncultured Lachnospiraceae bacterium
GTTCCGTATACGATCGTATCATGCTTCAGATCGTTCGCACCCAGCTTCACCGAATCCAGCTTATAGCTTCCCGACTTCTCGTAGAGATAGTCGGCGGCGAGGATCAGGGAAGTCTGGGTCTGGGAGAAGTAGAGTGCGCTGAAGCGATCGACCGCGTTCGCGGTTTTCTCGGCGGATCCGCCTACGATCAGCAGCTTTTCGCCGCTGACACGGATCCGATAGTCTCCGATCCGCAGTCCGGTTGCCGCCTCTGCCGATTCGGGACGGTTGGTATTTCCGACCAGAATCTCCTTTCCTCCGGTAGCGGCGGTGTCCGTCGAGGTGTCGGCGTAAACGGGGATCTCGACGCCCGTGGTCGCTTTGATCGCGCTTGCCAGATTATAGCTGGCCGTCATGTAGAGTCCCGATTGCGAATCGGAGGCGGCGTAGACGATACTGTAGTCGGAAGCGCCGTCTTTGAGGAAAACGACAAGATTGGTTGGCGTTCCGGGCTGGTCTGTTACCGAGCCGGACTGATCGGTCGTTGTATCTGTCGGCTTTCCGCCCCTACAGGCGGTAAACGCCGTCAAAAGCAGGCATCCGCCCAGAAAAGCGGCAAGCGTTCTCTTTAAAAGCAAGTTCATAGCTGTATAGTTCCTTTCACTATCGCGCGTTCCGCATTTGGAAACGTGCGGCATTGATTCCATTATACAGATATTTTAAAAAAAAGCAAGAGCCTTTTAAAAGAAAATCAAGTTTATTATTTGTTTTTCCCATTTCACAGAATTGTTTACAAATTATTCATAGCCCCTGCGGGAAATCTCTGCTATAATTAGAAGAAAGTATTTCAGCGGAGGAATGGATTTTGATCGAAGTCAAGGGGCTGACCAAACGATACGCTACCGGAAGGGCTGCTGTGGACGCTCTGACGTTCACCATCGAAAAGGGGCATATTTACGGGCTTTTGGGGCTCAACGGCGCGGGCAAAAGTACCACGCTGAATCTGATCACCGGCGCGCTCTCCCCTACCGAGGGCGAGATCTCGATCTGCGGACACGATCTGCTGACCGATCCCGCGCCGGCCAAGGCCTGCATCGGCTATCTGCCCGAGAATCCCCCGCTTTACGGCGATCTGACCCCCGACGAGTATCTGACCTTCGTAGGGAGAGCCAAGGGGATCCCGAAGAAGGATCTTGCGCTATCGGTGAAGAAGGCGCTGAACGCCACCGGAACCTATCCGGTACATGACAAGCTGATCTCCACCCTATCCAAGGGCTACAAGCAGCGCATCGGCATTGCGCAGGCGATGCTTGGACAGCCCCAGATCCTGATTCTGGACGAACCTACCGTAGGTCTCGATCCCGGGCAGGTCATCGAACTGCGCAAGCTGATCCTCTCGCTGGGGAAGGATCACACGGTCATTCTGTCCAGCCACATTCTTTCGGAGATTGCCGAGGTCTGCGACCGGATTCTGATTCTGTCCGAGGGGCGTCTGGTGGTGGACGACACGCTGTCCGGCTTGCAGAAGCTCTGCCCGACCAGCGATATGCTGGAGCTTACCGTTGCCGTTCCCGAGGAGCGGGCGCGGGAGATTTTGACAAAGGTGCCGTCGATCGTGTCGGCGGTTTACGAAAGTGACGGCAACCGCTGCAACATCCGGCTGACCGTCGCGTCCGGGAAGGACATCCGGGAGGCGGTATTCTTCGCGTTTGCCTCTGCCCATCGGGCGATCCTGTCCATGAGCCTGCGGCAGGTCACGCTGGAGGATATTTTCCTGCGGGTGATCAGCGAAAGGGTAGAAAAATCGGCTTCAACCCCGAAAAAAGGAAGAAAGCAACGGCAAAGTCCGCCGAAAAATCCCGATCCGCCCGCCAAGAAAAAGAAAATCACCCTGTTTACCGAGCGGCAGGAAGAAAAAAACGACTCGGACGAGGACGACGGAGACGACTACCGTCCGCTCTTTCATTAGATATAGAAGGAGGAAACCACCATGTCTGCTGTCTATCGGCGCGAGTTGCGCTCCTATTTTTCCGGCATGTTCGGATATGTATACCTTGCCTTCTATCTGCTCTTCGCGGGGCTGTTCATCTCGATTTTTAGCCTATACGGAGGGGCATCCTCCATCGAGCTGTCTTACGGGTACACCTCCTTCGTATTCCTGTTCTCGGTACCCTTCCTGAGTCTGCGCGGATTTGCCGACGAGCGGCGGCAGAAGACCGATCTGCTGCTGATGACACTCCCCCTGCGCCCTTATGAGATCGTGCTCGGCAAGTATTTTGCCATGATCACGCTGACGGGGCTGGGACAACTGATCGGCTTTTCCGAAATCTTCATCCTTTCCTGCTACGGGCGGGTGAATCTCGCCTCGGCGATCTCGGGAACCTTCGCCTACTTCCTCTGCGGATGCGCGCTGGTTGCCGTGGGGCTGTTTTTATCCTCCCTTTGGGAGAATCTGCTCCTCTCGGCTTTGAGCGCCTTCGGTGCCATGCTGGTGATCTACTTCCTGCCCGATCTGATCCTGCTGCTCCCGACCACCGCCATTGGATCCTTCCTCGTACTCGGAGTCTGCGCCCTGCTGCTCTCGCTGATCGCGGCGCGGGTGACCCGGAGCGTCAGCGTTTTCCTGCTCTCTGCCAGTCTATTGGAGGGGATCAACCTACTGTTCCTGCTCTTCGGCGGGGATTTAATGGAAGGGTTATGCGCAAGAGTATTCCGCGCCATGTCGGTAACCGCCAGTCTCTCCGACTTCACCACCTACGGGATCTTCGATCTGCAAGGGATCGTCTACTTCCTGTCGATGGCGGTACTGTTCGTCTATTTCACCGTGCTGTCGGTGGAAAAACGGCGTTGGGCGTAACTGTAGCTATAGTTATTGCGCAGCCATAAAACAAAATCATACCGTTAGTCCGCTTTTTCTTTTGACCAAAAAGGCCCAAAAGAAAAAGCTCACAAAAAGAAAAGGGCCGTAGGGGAGTTTCGCCGCGTTCGCGCGGCGACCAAAGGCTCCGCCTTTGGAATCCGCCACCTTTTGAAAAAGGTGGACGAAAACTTTTCTAAACACATTCCATAAAACCTACCCATGAAAGGACAGAGCGTTCCATGAACGAATCCGAAAAAACACCGAAAACCGCCCGGCAGGGCAAGCTGGGAACCGTCCTGATCCTGTCCGCCGCCCTGGCGACCGTCGCCTGTATCCTGCTCTATCTTCTGATCGGACTGCTCCCCTCCAAACTCCGCAGAATCGACCTGACCACCTACGGCCTCACTGATCTGTCGGAAGAAGCCGAAACCTATCTCAAAGGCGTCGATCAGAAGGTTCGCATCTGCCTTGTCAGCGTCGCCGGACAGGAGGACACCACGATCTCGTCCTTCCTCGAGCGTGTCGGCGAGCTGACCGACAAAATCACGGTGGAAACGGTGGATCCCGCCGTCCATCCCGCCTTTATCGCAGGCTACAGCGACACCGATCTTGCCGATAACTCGCTGATCGTGATCTCCGACAAGCGTTTCAAGATCGTGGAAAGCTACGAGCTCTACCAGTTTTCGGTCTACAACGCCGTTGATCAGGAAGAGATCGGCGTCTACGGCTACAGCGATTTCTATACCCTTCTCACCAACTACGCCGCCTATTTCAGCGCCGGCTACTACACCTACGAACAGCTTTTCCGCGGTGAGAGCGCCATCGCCTCCGCCGTAGACTACGTCACCACCGACGATCTGCCCGTGATCTACAGCCTTCGCGGACACGGAGAAAGTACCCTGCCCGACGGAATTCTTTCCGCTCTGTCCATGGATAATCTGGTGCAGAAGGATCTCGTCCTCTCCGCCGCCGGCAGCGTTCCCGCCGACGCCGACTGCATCCTGATTCATGTGCCTACCTCCGATCTCTCCGAGGGAGAGCGCACCCTCCTTGCCGAATATCTGAAAAAGGGCGGCAATCTCTTCCTGATCACCGACTATCGGGCGGCGGAACTATCCAATCTGACCGCCTTGCTTGCCGACTACGGACTGTCGGGCGCGAAGGGCTATCTCTACGAATCAAACGACGACAGTTATATCTCCTATGACGACCTGATTCTGGCAAAAAGCGATTCGGTATCCTCCTATCTGGGGCTTGGTTCCTACAGCGCGCTATTCGCCGACGCGCATCCGATTTATTACAAAGAGAACTCCGAAGAAATCCCCGTGGGGAAGCCGGTTTCCTACGTTTCCCTCTTTCAGACCTCCGCCGGCGGACGCTTCCACGCCCTTGCCGAGAATGAAGACAACGCATCCGGTGCCGATGACAACGATCCGACCGGAACCTATCACATGGGTGTGCTGGCATCCACCGACGTTTCCCATATCGCGTGGATCTCCTCGTCCTATTTCCTGAATCCCGATTACAACAGCATTTCCGCCGGAGGCAACTATATCTACTTTGTCGCCCTTTTAGAGAAGATCAGCGGCAAGAACGATTCCCTTTCCATCGCGTCTAAGGCGATGGTTGAGGATTCGCTGGTTATCAACGGCGGGCAGGCAGTCTTCTGGACGGTGATTCTGACCGCTATCGTACCCGCATGTCTGCTGATCTGCGGGATCGTCGTCAGTGTAAGGAGGCGGCGGTCGTGAAAAAGCGCAAACTTCCGATGGCTCCCGTTCTACTGGGCGCGCTCTGTCTGCTGCTCTTGGCAGTCTTCGGCATGGTTCAGCTGGTACGGCATGAGGCGGAGAAGGACATCGTAACCACCAGCGATCCATCAAAGGTGCGCGAGCTGATCCGCACCCTGCCCGTCGACAAGGCGACCGGCATCACGCTTTCGGCAAACGGGAAGACGACGGTTCGTCTCTCCCTTTCGGACGGGAAGTGGATCCTTTCGAGCGATCCCGAAACGCCCGTACAGCAGTCGATGATCACATCCATGCTGTCAAACATGGATGTTCTGCTTGCGCTGCGGAAGATCGGACGCGGGGATCTCTCCGAATACGGACTGGACACGCCGTCCGCGACCCTGACCCTCTCCTGCAGGGAGGAATCCTATTGTCTTTGCTTCGGAAACTACAATGGAAGCTACAACGGCTATTACTTCCGGCTGGACGAATCGGACACGGTCTATATCGTGGAAAGCGATCTCTATCTTTTCGCCGCCATGGAGCGGGACGATCTTCTCACCCTGCCCGAGCTGCCCGACCGCTCTGACATAGACTCGGTCACGCTGAACTACCCGGACGGACGGGTTCTGACCATATCCGGAGACACGACAGATCCCGAAGAAGCCGACCTGATTGCCTGTCTGGCAAGTCTGGAGCTCTCGCACAGGGTCGATTACGGACACTCTTCCGACCGGATCTACGGGCTGGACGCGCCCGTGAGAGCCGATCTTGTGACCGGAACCGGGGAGCGTTTGCTCCTGCATCTGGGTCGGGGAGAGAGCGAAAAGTTCATCTATCTTCGAATCGGGCAGTCGGCGGCGGTCTATGTTTTCACCGCCGATCATACCGACGTTTTGCTGTCCTATCTGGATAAAATTCCGGAAGAATCATAAAAATTCCGAGTTTTTTCGCAAAAGCCTTGCATTATCCCGGAAAATGTGTATAATATTTTTGTCCGGATCCAAATCAAAATTATTGGAAGCGGTTAACAGAAGTTTTTTACCGCCGATTGAAAGGAACGCCCATGTACAAACTGTCTATAGCGGGCATCCGCATCCACTTTCTCCGGGAAAACCCCATTCTCGGCAGACAAATTGAGAAGTACCGTATTGAGGACGATGCCGAGGCCGATCTTGTGATCGACTTCGGGGACGATTATCTGATCTCGGAGCGGGAGAAGGAAGCGCGGATGGGGCTGGATTTTTCGCCCGAATACAGCGAATACCTTGCGATCTACCGTCTTCTTTGCACGAGAATTCTCGATTTCGACGGATTCCTCATGCACGCCTCGGTGGTGGAAAAGGACGGACAAGCCTACGCCTTCACCGCGCCCAGCGGGACGGGGAAAAGCACCCACACGAGACTTTGGCGGGAGAATCTATCCGGAGTTACCCCGGTCAATGACGATAAACCGATCATCCGGGTGAAAAACGGCATCGTCTACGCCTGCGGCACGCCTTGGTGCGGCAAGCATAATTTAAGCGAGAACAGGGTCGTCCCGCTGGCAGGCATCTGCTTATTGGAGCGCGGTTCGGAGAATGTAATCCGTCCCGTATCCCCGGCAAGCGAGCTGACCGCGATTCTGACCCAGATTTACAGACCAACGGAAGAAGCGCTGCTGTCCAAGACGGTGGAGCTGCTGAATACAGTATTGGAGAACGTCCCGCTGTGGCGGCTCTCCTGCAACATGGAGCCCGAAGCCGCTCTCGTCAGTTACGGGGCAATGTCGGGAAAGACAGACAGAAAGGAATCAATGAAATGAAGATCAAAGAGGGATTTATCAGAAAAACGATTGCGGGCAGCGAAGTGGTATTGGCTGTCGGTAAGGCTGCCGAGCAGTTCAACGGCACGATCACCTTGAACGGATCGGGAAAGCTGCTCTGGGAGCTGCTGGAGGCCGGATGCGAGCAAAGCGATCTGGTGCAGAAGATTCTCGACGCCTACGAGATCGACGAGGAAACCGCCCGGGCGGATGTGGAACGCTTCCTTTCCGGACTTCGCAAGTACAGCATTCTCGATGAGTGAATACAGCTACAAAGAGATCCTCCAGCGGGACGGCAAACTGATCTTCACCCCCGGCGGCACCAGTATGCGTCCCATGCTGAACCATCACGAAAGTCCCGTTCTGCTGCTTCCCCGCCCTGCCGGACGGCTGAAAAAGTACGACGTTCCCTTCTATCAGCGGGACAACGGGCAGTATGTTCTGCATCGGATCGTGAAGGTCACAAAGGACGGTTACGTCTGCTGCGGGGACGGTCAGGTTGCCCTCGAAAAGGGGGTCCGGGACGACATGATCTTCGCCGTCCTGAAGGGCTACTACAAGGGCGACCGTTACATAGACGTGGAAAAGAGCCTTTCCAACAAGATCTATGCCCGATTCTGGGTGGCGATCCGTCCCATTCGCAGATGCTGGCGGAAGCTCGTGCGGATAGGAAAGGAGATTTTTCGGATCAAGTAGAGGATTCACACAAAAAATCGGGATGACAGTTTCGTCATCCCGTCTTCCAACCTGAATAGGAGAATGCTATGGATCATTTAAATCTGTTTGCGCCGTTTGAAGGGAAAGACAACAGCCATGAGGATGTTCTTACCAGAAATTTTCTGATTTTGGTGAAAAACATTCCTCTTGTTCAAGTCGGATTTTTTGAACTGATCCGCAGCACAATGTGGGAAAAAGGCGTCAAAATCGACTCTATTGCACAAGGGAAACTAAAGTTGTCCGAAATCTATACACAGGTAGACATCAACAATGAGAATTACCAAGCAATCTCTGACGGTCAAATGCTTTCGGTGATTATTTCCGACGATTTATTTAAAGAAAAGCATACCGTCAAAAACAGCAATCGGCATGCCCGTTACGACGGCTTGATCTTATGTGAGCCGTCATGGGTGTTTATTATCGAAAACAAGCCGTCCGCCGCGAATATATGGAAAAATCAGCTAAATCCGAACTTCGATGAGGAAACGAATATTTCGCTAATTCCGGAGCCTTGCGCGATTTCTTGGCGGACGATTATTTCCCTTCTGAATGAATTATGTTCGAGTAATATGCTGGCACCTCTTGAGAATACCGTAATCGTGGAATTTCTTGAATACGTGAACAGCGAATATTCCGAACTGAATCCTTACGATCGGTTTTGTCTGTGCAACTCAAATAAATTCCTGCTTGACCGCAGATGCTGTGACATTATGCGTACTTATTCCGCAGACATTGAAGTGAAATACCGTAAGGGCGGGAGACATTATATTGACGTCGGAAATAAATGTATTCAGCAGATCGCTCTGGGCAGCGAGGGAAAGGATTCCTGGCGCATCAGCCTTTGGATGTACGCAGGCGACATCATGAGCTCCGCCAGAAAAACCTATGATTCTTTGAATGTAGAAAAACTCCTGTCGCTCAAAAACAAACCGGGCTTTTTCCTTGAGTCGAACCTCCACTTTTCCCATATCCGAAAAGGAAAGCTCTGGCTTGATTGCCCGCCGCAATTGCAATTTGAAGAATATATACGATATTGGATAAACCGTCGCATCA
>CAYOON010000076.1:0-8029 GCA_964405595.1 uncultured Lachnospiraceae bacterium
CACGGATCTCTTTTCCATCCATTCGTCTTTACTCCCTTCTCCGGATTCAGCCGGCCGACTGACCGTCCGCCAGAATGGCGTTCGGCTCTTCCTCGTAGATTTCAACCGTACCGATCTTCGCCTCGTGCTCGAACTCCTTGGTAGCGAAGATCATGCTATCGCCCACATGCAGCGTTCGATTACCGATTGTGTAGCCCTGCGCGCTCTCTTTGCCGTCGGCCTTCACCGTAATCAGAATATTCATCCTGAAAATATCGGTCGCGTAGAGCAGGGTTCCGTCATACTCGTTTTTCTGATTGGTGGGAATCATGCAGTTCTCGTAATCAATGCCGACAATCTCTCCCACGTCGGTGCCGTCGATATAGAGACGGTCGCCCACATGCAGGAAGGGACAGGCATCCTCCTCCAAGGCCGGTTCGATTCCGTAAATTTCGAGATCCATATCCTCCACCCGGAAGGTCAGCGACAGGGTGACATCCTCTCCGCTCCCCCGCCCGATCCGGGTAATCCGCTCGATTCCGCCGAATACCAGCAGACAGACCAGATAGATCAGCAGAATCAGTCCGATCAGCACGATCGAATCAATGAGCGTGTATTTCGATTTTTTCTTCTGTTTTTGTTCCATATTTATGACCATACCTTTCTACGATACTCTCGAATTTGCGGCGGTTTCGCCTTTGGCGAAATGATTGGCGGAGCCAATCAAGGCACAAATTCGTAGTTTGAAAGAAGCCGTTGGCTTCTTTCAAACTTATCCATGCCTTTCTTCGGTGACCGGTTTATCGGTAATCAATGCTGATTTCGCCTTCCGTCGGTGACAGCTCCCGCTGATAATAGGTGCGCTCCTTGATCACGGCATCCTTTATTGCCACGGCAAATCCCATCATTGCCCAGAACAGGCAGAGAACGGGTTCGCTGCTCCAGACGCCGGACACAAATCCGAAGATCAGCAGCGCCGACAGCGAGCAGAACACCGACACATGAATGTGACTTCCCGTCGATTCCCGCAGATAGCGATTATAGAAGGTGAAGGTCTGTCTTGCAAACAGCACCGTCAGAGTACCAAAGAGCATCAGTCCGAGGACTCCCGCGCGGATCAGCAGATCCAGCCAGAGGCTCGAGGCGTTCGCCGCAGTCGGAACCGCGCTGCCCGACGCTGCCACCGAGTACATTCCGGTGAACGCTTCGTCCGACATTCCGATTCCGCCGAAAATCGCCGCCCTGCACAACGTCAGTGAATTCTTCCAGATCTCGCTTTTCATCAGCAGAGAGTGATCCTGCCAGAGCAGGAAGCCGCTGATCTTGTCCACGATCGCCTGCGGCAGTATCGGCAGCGTCAGCGGGAGGCAGAAGAGGGTCAACAGAACGACCGAGAACAGCTTTCGTCCGGATATGCCCAGATAGAGTAAGAATGCCAGCAGGAACGCCGCGATCGCCAGCTTGGAGCCGGTCAGCACCAGACAGGAGAGCTGCAAGGTGAGGGTCAGCACCAGCGACAGGCTGCGGAACTTGCGGAGATGCAGCGATCCGACGGTCAGGAAAACGGTCAGCAGCAGATAGGCCGCCAACTGTTCAAAGTTGTCAAATACCGACGGAACATGGAGCCGGCGAACGATAATCGCTTGGGCAATTCCCAGCACGCTGATCAGACAGGATGCGGAAATCAGTCCGTCCATACAGCACCGGATCCATTTTTCGGCCCGGAACATATTCTTGATCAGGAAATAGAGCAGCGCGCAGACCAGAACTTTCAGAACCGTCCGCAGCGGGTTATAATCGCCGGGGATGAGCAGCTCCGAGCAGATCACAAAGAGTGCGAAGATCAGCACCACGAAATCGAAGGCTTCGAACCGCAGAACCCGCTTGCCGAGCAGTACGTTCAAGAGGAAGCAGAACGCCGTAAAGGCAGTGAATAATCCGAGTGTCAGCGATCCTTCGGCGTACAGATGGGCAAAGGGCAGGAAAATCAGAATCCCATTCAGCCCCAGTTCGGGGGTACGCACCGTCAGAACGCAGAGGATTGCCAGCAGAACGGTCAGAACTACCGAGGACAGCGTGAACAGGTAGGTGATTCCTCCGCAGAAGAGGCCGATCAGGGCGGCGAGGATATTGAACCATCCCGGTTGCTTCACTTCATCCCGGTCGAAGTCCCATTCCTCGGTCAGTCCGAGCATGGGGGACAGGATCCGGTAGCCGAAACGGCTGGTCAGGACATATCGGCCGATCGACGCGTTATTTTTGCTGATGATGGGAACCGACAGGAGCAACAGAAGGAATCCGCAGACCAGCCCGCCGACGACGCCGGTAAGCTCGGCACCGAACAGGAAGCGCAGAATCTGCGCCAGCACACAGGCAACGCCCATGGAAAACACGAAGGTTCCCAATGCCGATACCGGCGCGTGGGGAATATCCGCTATATGATGGATCAGCCGATTGAGCAGCCGATTTTTCGAGACCGCCCGCCGGAAGCGGCTGCTGACCGGCTGACGCAGGGTCGCCGGATTGTAGATGGACAGGCTTCCGTCGATGTTTTCGGTTCCGATCTCCCGCTTGGGGCGGTATCTCTTCTTCCGATGCTTCTGCACCGTATCCCTTGGCATCGTGGCCGCGTACGAGCTGCGGGCAGCATCCTCGAAGCGGTCATAGGAGGTCAGATACCTGCCGATGGGTCCGTATCGCAGGACTTTCGCAAATTTTCCGTACAGTCCGGCACCGATACTGCCCCAGACTGTGAAGGTTCCCTTCCGTCTGGCAAGTTTTTCTTCTTTTTTAGTGAGCTTCTTTTTCTCCTGCGCGCGTTCCTCCCGGGAACGCTGTTCCGCGTCCTCTTTCTTTTTCTCTTTCGCCTTTTCCTTCATCCCGCAGCCTCCTTTCATTATATTTACAAAGTTACGCTTCACTTGTGTTACGGATGATCTGTATATTCTGCATATTCATCTACTATTTTTTCGGAATAGTAATATGCTTGGTATTCCGTTCCCCGATCGGTCAAATTTACATCATTTATCCATTGAAAATAATGCGTTAACTCATGTGCAATAGTCCTAAGAATTATTGCTAAAGCAGTATCTCTTCCCCGTTCAAGCTTATCTTGCAAATAATCGCCGGTTGCGACGCGTGCATACGGCTCTGCGTAACGATCAAAAGGTGAAAAAAAAGTACCTGATACAGCTTCGCCATCTTTTGCAATAATAGATTTGGCTGATTTTACATATACAACGACTCTGAATGGAAAATAATATTCTTGCCTGAGCCATGATACAAATCTTTTTATCGACTCTTTTACCTCATTATCAATATCCGCTGAATATCGAATACGCAACCCTTTTCGAACAGGGACATTTAAATAATACTTTTTCCATCCATTTTTATTCCATAAATGTGACATTCGTTCTCTCTATATTTTATATAGAATATGAAGGTGAATTTCATTCATTTTCGGTTCGGTTATGTTTGATTCCTTTGTTTCGGGTAGTTTTCAATCCGGAGTATTTCTGTGTATTCTTCTCACCACTAACCAAATCAAGTCTACTACGAAAAATACTGCCCAAGCAATTGATACAAAAATGAGAAAAAAGAGATAGAGAAGCAAAATTGTAGCGCTTACCGTATAACTGATCCATATAAACGCGCCGGCAGATAAAAGGTATCCGATCACGGCAGCAACTAAAAATGGGGGCGAATGACGAAAATGATTCTGTAGCACAAAATGTACGGTCGCGGCAACCGCCAGAATCAGAAAAAGAGAAATAGATGTGAGCAGCAAACTTCTACGCAAAACGCCAAACAGAATTACCGCTACCCATATAGCGATCTGCGCAACAACTGGATACGCTGCGCCTGCAGCTATTATCCCATAGGACTTCTTCATAATAATACTCCTTATGATCGGTTACAGCAGATCGGGGCGGCATTCCATGGTCAGGCGGAGCGCTTCCCTCTTCCGCCACGCCTCGATTTTGGCGTGATCGCCCGACAACAGCACGTCCGGCACCTTCTGCCCGTGAAATTCATAGGGTCTCGTATACTGTGGGAACTCCAGCTCCCCGCTGACGATGCTCTCTCGCTCGTAGCACTCGGGATCGGCAAGCACGCCGTCGATCATCCGGGAGATTACGTCGATCAGGATGCAGGCGGGCAGTTCGCCGCCGGTCAGGATATAGTCGCCGATCGAGATCTCCTCGTCCACGATCTCGTCGATGACTCTGCGGTCGATTCCCTCGTAGTGCCCGCACAGGATGGTGAGATTGTCGTAGGCGGACAGCTCCTTCGCCCGCTTCTGGGTCAGCACCTTCCCCTTGGGGGACATATAGATACACCGGGAGCTGCCGGTTTGCTGCTTTCGCACCGCTTCATAGCAATCGTACACCGGGGGAGCCGCCATAAGCATCCCCATTCCGCCGCCGTAGGGGGTATCGTCCACTCTGCGGTGCTTGTCCTTGGAATAATCCCGGATGTTATGGGCGCAGACGGTGATAATCCCGGCGGATCTGGCTCTGCCGATGATGCTCTCGCCCGTGACACGGTCGATCATGTCGGGGAAGAGGGTCATTACGTCAAATCTCATGAAAACATCCCTTCGATGGGCGTGACATAGACGCCATTTTCCAGATCCACCCGGTCGATAAACTCGGGGACGGCGGGGATCAGGTTGGTTTTGCCGTCCTCCCCCGTCACCGCGTACAGATCGGACGCGCCATAGTTCTGCACATCGCTGATCTTTCCGTAAACCTTTCCGTCCCGGGCGTCGATCACCGGGAGTCCCAGCAGATCGGCGATGAAATAACTGCCCTTTGGCAGGGCGGGCAGATCGTTTCGATCGGCGTAGAGCGGCTGACCCTTCAGGATCACGCCCTCCTCCCGGCTCTCGATTCCCTCCAGATGCACAAGCATCGTATCGCCGTTTGTGGGCTGATTCCGCGTGCATCGGAAGGGCAGGTATGCCCCGCCCTTTTTGAGATACAGCGTCGTCAATTCGGCAAACACCTGCGTGCTGTCGCACAGACAGCCGACCGTCAGATCGCCCTTGATACCGTGTACGTTCCGGATCGTTCCGGCAACGAGATATTGATCCATCTTTTCTTTTCCTTTACCCTGAAATTATTCGTCTTTTACCAGTACCTTCTCGATTTCGCAGATATATACGGTGTGGAAATCGCTGCCAGGGTAGCACTTTTTCATAAGGTCGGCATCCAGAAAGGAGGATTCCTTCAAATCATCCACATACAGCTTTTTCAGACCCAGCACCACGTCCGCTTCCTCGTATCCGACGATTTCGTTCTCTTCGAAGGGGGTGAATCCGCAGACTGCCGGCTTGTCGATGTCCCGTCCGCTTTTGCTGCCGCAGATTTTCAGCTGATTCCGGTACTGCTCCCCGAAGATCGACACGCCCAGACGGTCGCACTCGCCCATCAGCTTATGCGTATGCCGCTGGGGACGGACGAACAGAATGCAGACCGGCTTGTTCCAGAGCACGCCCATGGCGCCCCAGCTTGCCGTCATCAGATTGGTTCGCTGCTGCTCCCTGTCTACGCAGGAGATCATCAGCCATCTGCGGTCGATGTCCTCAAATACGTTGGATTTCAGTTCGGTGGGTTTAATTTCGTGAAATGCGCTCATTTCGGATTCTCCCTTTCCAAGGTTTGAAATTTACCCGTATTTTCCCGGGTATTCATAACTGGGACATAATCTTGGTATATACTGCATTATATACTTTTTTTTAGGATTCGTCAAGAGATTTTTCAAAATTGGCTTTACATTCCTGAAAATTTGTGCTATAATGGATAAAATTGACATCCGCGAAAGGAGGGAGATCATGGATTCCGAGTCGCTTTTCCCCAGAATGCCGTCGATTCGTACCGCCAGAGTCTTTCTCGCGCTGGCTATCTTTACATCGATCCTGTCGGGAACGTCAGGCGGACAGTTTTTCTGCGACATGATCGCCGCCGTCACCGGATCGATCGCGCTGCTCTCCCTGCCCGGTCCATCCATCGGGAAAATGATCCGGAACGCTCTGCTTCTGGGGCTGGTCTGCCTGATCGGCGCGGGAGCGGCGAGCTATTACGTCACCAAAAAGCTCCTTTTCCATTCCGTCGCCGCACTGACCCCGGCGTTTTGCATGCTTGCGATCAGTCTTTCAATCTACAAGCTGCGCTCCCGGAGCTTCACGGTGACGCTGACTGCGCTGATCATGCTGATCATGCTGGTTCTGACCGTTCTTGCCGGCCGCTATGACAGCGTGGGATCGCTCTCCCTTGCCTCCATAAAGGATTTGCTGACCTCTTTCGAGAATTCCATGCGGGAGATGATCCGTTCGCGGATCGGGGAGGACACCCTCCCGATGCTGGACGACACCACACTGGATCGGATGATCCGGATCGTGGAATATCTTTTCCCGTTTGTCCTGTATGTGCTCTACTTCCTTTGTGCCTATGTGATCACCGGGTTGATCCGCCGGATTCTGCTGGGATACACGCTGGGTCGGCGGAGTCTTACCAGCTGGCTGATCGTTCCCTCCCGGATCAGCTGCGTTCTCTATCTGATCGCAATGCCCTTCTGCATCTTCACAATGAACGAGCTTCTCACAGACGAGTCATCTGCGATGAGCGTCGGAAGCATTATCTGTCTGTCCTCGCTGGCCGTCCTTCTCCTGACGCTGCCCGGCTGTTTCGCCATCGGCGTGCGCAGAACTATCTTCCTCATCCGCACCCGTCGCAGATTCAGGCTTACCGGAATTCTGCTCGCCCTTTTCATCGGAATGATCGTCCCCTTCTTCCTGTTCTTCTACTTCGGCTTCGCGGGCGCCTATCACACGATATTTGATCCTATTATCGTGAAAAAGCTACAGAATATGAATCCTCCCGGCAGCGACGATTCTCAAAAACGCGGATAATTACTATTGGAGATTATTATGAAAAACAGACTCAAACGCTTGTTCCGCTTCCCTTCCGTAAATCCCGTAATTCTGCTGATTCCCGGCGTTCTGGCGCTGCTGGCTTTGCAGTATCTGACGCTTTATACCCAGATTCAGAATTCGCTGGCCTTTCTCTCGGTGGCGATCGGCTATTTGCTGGTACTGCTGATCCTCTCTCAACTGGCAAGCAGGCGGGATCAGAAGCGGGGTTCGGCTCCCGATCTGCTCCGGCATTATACCAGCGACGTGAATGCCGTCCTTTACAACGAGATCCACGCGCCCATCGTCGCCTGCGATCTGTACGGCGTGATCCGCTGGGGAAACAAGGCCTTCCGCGACATCCCCGGAGAGGGCTCCAGACAGCCCCACCACTTCGCGGACATCGCCGGTATCGGCATCGACAGCGTGATTTCCACCTTGGAAAACGGTAAAAACTGCATGATCACCGTCTCCGGCAGGAACTACCGGCTGGAAGGTGCCATGATCGGCGAGGATCAGAACCGGGTTTTCGTCACCGTTTGGTACGACGTGACCGATTACGAGAACTGCAAGCAGGCAATGGCCGAAAACGACGCTTTGGTAGCCTACATCTACATTGACAATCTGGAGGAACTGTCCCAGATCGAGCGGGGGCGCTTCGGATCCGCCATTGCCGATGTGGAAAAGCTGCTCTACGACTGGGCTGCCGAGGTTCAGGGTATTCTGATCAACTACGAGCGCGAAAAGTTCGTACTCTTCTACAAGGCAAAATATCTGCACTCTTTCACCGACAACGAGTTCCGCATTCTGGATAAGGTTCGGGAAATCCGTGTGGGATCGGGCTATCTGCCTGTCACCATCTCGGTGGGTACCTCCAATGTGGGCAAGACCTTCATCGAGAAAAACGACAACGCCTACTCCGCTCTGGAGTTCGCGCTTGCCAAGGGCGGCGACCAGGCTGTCGTCCGAACCGACAAGTTCAGCTACGTCTTCGGCGGTATGACCAAGACCTCCCAGAAGCGTTCCTCGGTAAAGTCCCAGACCATCGCAAGGGCACTGTCTGCCCACATCTGCAAGGCTTCCAACGTGCTGATCATGGGGCACCAGTTTGCCGATTTAGACTGCCTGGGTTCCGCT
>CAYOON010000077.1:0-8027 GCA_964405595.1 uncultured Lachnospiraceae bacterium
TCTCGGCAAGGAGTTCCTCGGCGGCAGCTGCGATCTTCTGCTTGCGCATTTGAACAGCTGCTTCGACTTCCGCGTACTGTGAAAATCCCACCACAATATATTTCGGCTTATTATTCTTCAAGATGACCGCAAGTCCTTCTTCGTCCACTACTCGGACAACTTTCGAAAAATTCTGATTCGCTTCTGTCATGGCAACAAGCGCATTTGTATTCACTGTCATATCAATTCTCCCTTCGTATTGCTATTTGTATTATACACAGAATATAGGAGAAAATCAACCTATATTATCGAATATAGATGTGAATTTTTCTTGAACATGACCGGGAAGAGGATGTACCCCTCTTCCCGGTCATGATATGAATATGGCAGAATTTACATTCCGTCGACGATCCGCCACTTCATTTCGTATGCCTGTACAAAGGTACCCGCTTGCTGATCCATTTCGTTTTTCCAGAGCAACGAACCCTTCTGTCTTCGGTTAAAATCGAAAGTCGCGCCAAAGACGCAGGGCGAAACATATTGACATATGAGGACATCTTTAAATACCATCTCGACGGTTTGTTTCATACCATTCAGATAGATGCGTACACTCAGAGTGTCGCACTCGGGAAGCCATTTGTAATCGCCGAAGCGGCAGTTCTCGCTCGGAATCAACTTTGAGGTGAAGTTCCACCCGATGATTATTCCGCACATCATATTGCCGCACTTCGCCAGCATATTCGCGGCATCCTCCGGCGTGATGATTGTTTGAAATTCGTCCATGATTTTGCCCTCCTAAAACAAAAAAGATGCGCAGCAGAGCCACGCATCCGAAAAATACGTTACTCTGATTTATTGCGACATAAATCTCGTGTTAGTTGGCACAGGCATAACGTTGGCGTTAGGATCCTTGAGCAAGTAAAACGGGTCGAGTACGTATTTTTACCAAAATACATATTCCCATTTTACTTAGAAGAATTCAAAAACATCCCACTACAACTACGCCAACATAGCACAGCCGTCAAAAACAGTTGCGCTACAATCAAGGCAGTACATGACTGCCGATTTTCTTTATTCTATACTATCCTCCTGTGCCTTTTCAAACAGATTTATGTCGCAAGACTATTGTACCACAATCTTGCCGAAAAGTCAAGAAAAATCGGTAAATTTACAAAATAAAAAACGCGCAGCCGAAGCCACGCGCAAAAACAGACGGATTTCGTCGGATTCTATTGACAAAACAGGGAAAATATGAAAATATAAATCCGCAAGACAATCGTCTTGCCGTATAGAGGACACCATAACGGTGACGGGTGGGCTTCCTGTCGCAGAAATGCGAAGGAGGTTGACGTTTCTTTTTGAAATTGAAAAAAGCCTCTTTTGCATGGATGCAAAGGAGGTGGTGCATATGACGTACATGACATATGAGCAAACAATCATGCTTTTTATGTTTGTGCTTGCACTGATCGAGCTAGTCGTTTTTTTAGTCGATCGCAACGGAAAGAAGAAATAACCGCCCTGCCTTCCACAGCTTCGGCGGTTATTTCTTAATCAGTCGACAGGAAGCTAGCCGTCATCGGTGCTCCTCTATATGTTATTATAGCAGAAATTTCGAAAATGTCAAGAGTTTTTTGAAACTTTAATACACC
This sequence comes from uncultured Lachnospiraceae bacterium, assembly GCA_964405595.1. Lineage (GTDB taxonomy): Bacteria > Bacillota > Clostridia > Oscillospirales > CAG-272 > CAKSQF01. Next base: position 1,629 of record CAYOON010000077.1, read on the forward strand.
CGGATCATCCGCCCGCCCATGCTCTGATAAGCGGCGTCCTCCAACTCAGCGAGGTTTTCGATCTTCGCCTCCTGCTCCAGTACCTTGTCCAGCGTGGGACGGGTCTTGGGATGCTTCGGCGTGAAGACGGTGCAGCAGTCCTCGTAGGGGAGGATGGAGGTGTCGTATGTACCGATCGTCCTTGCTAGCGCGACGATTTCCTCCTTGTCCATGCCGATACAGGGACGGAAAACCGGCATTTCGGCGACCGCGTCGGTGACCGACAGCGCCTGCATGGTCTGGCTTGCCACCTGTCCCAGCGATTCACCGGTGATCAGCGCGGAGCAGCCCCTCTCTTTAGCAAGCCGATTCGCCAGACGCATCATGACCCGGCGCAGAAGCAGGGTGAAATACTCCTCGTCGGCGGTTCGCTTGATCTGCTCCTGAATCTCGGTCAGATTCATGGTGTGAACCATCATTTTGCCCGAATATTCGCAGACCTCGGAGGCAAGGGTCATGACCTTCTCTCTTGCCATCTCGGAGGTGTAGGGGATCGACTCAAAGTAGAGTGCGTCCAGCGACGCGCCCCGTTTCGCCATCATGTAGCCCGCTACGGGCGAGTCGATGCCGCCCGAAAGCAGCAGCAGCGCGCGGCCGTTGGATGCGGCAGGCATTCCGCCCGCGCCCCGGATCACGCCCGCGTGCAGGAAGGCGTACTTCTCGCGGATCTCCACATGAACCAGTATGTCGGGATTCTCCATCTGCGCCCGGATCCCGGGAACGCTCTCGAGGATCACCCCGCCCACCTCGGCGGACAGTTCGGGGGAGGTCAGCGGGAAGCGTTTGTCCGCCCGCTTGCCGATGACCTTGAAGGTGCGGCATCCGGTAAGATAGGGGGGGAGATATTCCCTTGCCGCGTCCAGAATGGCGGGCAGCTCCTTCTCCACGGCGATGGCACGGGAGAGGGTAGCGATGCCGAAGAGGTGGGATGCACGGCGGAATGCCTCGTCCATGTCGCAGGATTCGTCCAGCGGCTCCACATACAGGGTGGACTGGGCGTAGTAGACCGAGAAGGAGCCAAGTTCCTTCAGGCGGCGTTTCATTTCGGCGGCCATCAGATGCTCAAAGGATGCCTTGTTCAGCCCCTTCAGCACCACCTCGCCGTATTTGCATAGGATAAATTCTTTCATTTTGTCGTTATACCTTTCTATGATTATGTTACCATATTTTTATGAATGCGAAGTTTACGATGCCAGTGAAGCAAGCCGTTTCTCGGCGTTCTCGAAGGTCCACGGCTGATACCACCACTCCGCGTTTGAGAAGGCTTTGACGAACCGGTCGTCCGACGCCTGATCGCAGGAGTAGGTACGCTCCAACGCCCCGAATCCGCAGACTGCGGCTCTCGCAAGCGTGCTGAATCGCTGCTTGTCGGTCATGCCGAAGTAGCGCAGCCCGATCCCGTCGGTGCCGCTTGACTCCCATGTGGTGTCGCAATGATACCACTTCCCGTCCAGACGGATGATCGACCAGCCGTGTTCGGCAAGATCCCCGGCGCGGTAGCCCCGCAGCAGCTCGGCTTCGATCCCGATCTGACGCAAGAGGTAGTTGTAGCAGTCGGAAAAACCGTAGCAGATGGCGCGTCCGGTGGTGATCGCCGAATAGGCGGAGGTATCGGCAGGGGTGTAGTCCACCGTGAAGTAGTTGACGTTGACCGAGACAGTTCGGTACAGCTCCATCACCTTGCGCAGCTCCGACCACGAAGGATCAACGGTTGTATTCAGAATCGTCTCTACCCGCGCATAGAAGTCGGCGATCCGGCTCTGATGCTCGTCCTTTCCGTAGGTGTAGCCGATCTTGATCCCGCCCTTGTCGGATTCAAAGGTGCAGAGGGCGGCGGGCGGGTAGTTGTAGAAGATGTTGTCGGCGATGGCAGCGGCGACATCCGCGTTTTCGATGGAGAGATAGTCCTCGTAGGCGGCGATAGCGTCAACCAACCGGCAGGCATCGGCGTAGTAGAGGGGATCCGACAGGTTCGAATAGAAGAGATGGGGATCGCAGTGATAGTCCCCGGTGAGGGTGGGGGCAGGCTCGGTGGGACGGGCGGCCGTGGACGGAGTCGGTGAGGTTTGCGGCTCGGTCATAGATGTCGACGTATCTTCGGAATGGGTCGAGATATGCGTTTGTGTCTGCGAGGTGTCGGTGGTTCCATCGTCGGGATTATCCGCCGTGCAGCCCACCTGAAGGAGGGCACCGACCGAAAGGAGAGCGGCGAGGATCAGGGAAAAGGCAGATTTCATAGGATCACTTCCTGATTTAAACGAAGTAATGAGCGGGGAAAACGATATTCCCCATTTTCACCTTCCCCATTATAGCACATCCTGCGTCGGTTTGCACCCCCTAATTTGAAAAAAATTGCGAATTTTTTGTGAAAGCTATTCCAATATTCAAAAAAGTATGCTATAATACAATCGGAATTCTATCCTTTATAGATTGGAAACATCCCATGAATCCGAAACTTCCCGAACTTCTGGCGCCCGCCGGGTCGCCGGAGGCACTTGACGCCGCTATCCGCGCGGGCGCGGACGCCGTCTATCTGGGCTCGACCCTCTTCAATGCCCGTATGTCCGCGAAAAACTTTCCCCGACCCGTCCTTGCCGACGCGGTGAAGAACGCCCATGCGGCGGGCGTCCGGGTATATGTGACCGTGAATACCACCGTCCTCGACCGACAGATGAAGGAAGCCATGGAATTGGTCGACTTCCTCTATCACGCGGGCGTGGACGCCCTGATCGTCGCCGATCTGGGGCTTGCCGCCGAGATCCGTCGGATTTTCCCCGACTTTCCGCTCCACGGCTCCACCCAATGCTCGGGGCACAACGCCGGCGCGGCGAAATTTCTTGCAGAGCGGGGCTTTTCGCTGATGGTCGCCGCCAGGGAATGCTCGGCGGACGATCTCCGGGCATTGATCCGAAATTCGCCCATCCCCATCGAGGTATTCGTCCATGGTGCGCTTTGCGTATCCGCTTCCGGACAGTGCCTGCTGTCCTCCTTTATCGGGGGCAGATCGGGTAACCGCGGCGAGTGCGCGCAGCCCTGCCGGATGCCCTATCAGGGGGGCTATCCGCTGTCGCTGAAGGATAACTGTCTGGCGGGACACATCCGCGAGCTGATTGACATGGGCGTCGCCTCGCTGAAAATCGAGGGACGGATGAAGTCGCCCGAATATGTGGGCGGGGTGGTGTCGGTCTACCGGCGTCTGCTGGATCAGGGGCGGAACGCGACCCCTGCCGAGATCGCCGAACTGGCGAAAATTTTCTCCCGTGACGGATTTACCGACGGATATTTCACGAAAAATCACGCCGGAATGAACGGAATCCGCCGGGAAGAGGACAAAACCGCCACCGAACACGCCGGACGTCGGTTTATCCCCTATGAGGGGAAAAGAGAGCCGATCGAGATCCCGAATCGGGAAAATCGGCTGCCCGAAGGATACAAAATCCTGCCTGTCAAGCGGAAAATCGAGAAGAAGAGCCGCAGTGCGCGGTTTTATCAGCCGAGAACGATCCCGCAGGATCATCCGTTTGACATTGTTTATCTCCCGCTGGACAAATTCGACGGCAGGGTAGCAAACGGCGTTCTGCTGCCGCCTACGGTTTACGAGTCGGAGATGGAATCGGTGCGGAAAAAGCTGATCGCCGCCAGATCGGCGGGCGCGGTTCACGCCTTGGTGCCCAATATCGGGCTGATCGACCTCGCAAGGGAGATTGGTTTCGTCCTCCACGGCGATTTCCGCCTGAACATCACAAACAGCGCCTCCGCGGCACTTTGCGGAGAGATTTTCGAAGACTTCCTCCTCTCCCCCGAGCTGACCATCCCCCAATGCCGGGACATTCCCGGGCAGATCGGCGTGATTGTCTACGGACGGATTCCGCTGATGCTTCTGGAGAAGTCCTGCGGGCAGAACCGGCTGGTAGATCGGAAGAAGGTTGTCTTCCCGATCCTCAAAGAGGCCGGACGGGAGATCGTGGTCAACAGCGTTCCCGTCTACATGGCGGACAAGCGCGACCTGCTCTCCGGGATCGGCGATTTCCATCCCCACATGATCTTCACCGTGGAAGAGGCGCAGGAGGTTCGCTACATCATCGGAAACTACGAGAAGGGTCTGCCTACCAAGAAGGAGATCCGGAGGATAAAATAATATGGCTAAATTGATCCTCGCATCTGCCTCCCCTCGCAGATCGGAGCTTCTGCGGATGCTGAACGTCCCCTTCGGGATCCGTCCCGCTGACGTGGACGAGCATCTCCCAGCCGGGATCCTGCCAGACAAAGCGGTGGAAACGCTATCCCGCCGCAAGGCAGAGGCATCCGCTGTCGGCAAAGCGCCCGACGAAGTGATACTCGCCGCCGACACGCTGGTGGCGAAGGGCGATCGGATCCTTGGCAAGCCCGCGAATCCGCAGGATGCGGTTCGGATGCTCACCCTTTTATCGGGAGAGAAGCATCAGGTTTACAGCGGAATCACCCTGATTCATGGGGATAAGATCGCTTCGAGGGTCGTTTGCACCACGGTTCGGTTCCGTCAGCTGACAGAGGACGAGATCCTCCGCTATGTCGCAACCGGCGATCCGCTGGACAAGGCAGGCGCATACGGAATTCAAGGTGCAGCCGGAATCTTCATCGAGGCCATCGAGGGCGACTACTATAATGTGGTGGGTCTGCCCATCTGCGCGCTGGAGGAGCTGGCGAAGGAGTTCCTCGGATGCTCGCTATATGGCATCGCAGAGCTGTGACGCTTGTGCACAGGTCGATTATTTGCGATGAATCGTTAGTCCGCTTTTTCTTTTGCCTTTGCAGGCCCAAAAGAAAAAGCTTGGCAAAAAGAAAAACGCCGAGAGAGTTTCGCCGCGTGCGCGCGGCGACCAAAGGCTCCGCCTTTGGAATCCGCCACCTTTTGAAAAAGGTGGACGAAAACTTTCAAAAAACACGTCCAGCGTGACAAGGAGCGTTAAAAGTCATGACAGTCAAAGAACAAGCCGACAAAATCGTAGCGGCTCTGGAAGAAATATACCCGGACGCCCTCTGCGCGCTGGAACACGGCGGCGACCCGTGGAAGCTGCTGTTGATGGCGCGGATGTCCGCCCAATGTAAGGATTCGACGGTCAACGAGGTTTGCAAAGATCTGTTCGCCGCCTATCCCACCCCCGAAGCGCTGGCAGCAGCCGATCCCGCTCATGTCGAAATCCTGATCCGCCGCTGCGGACTCTATCATAAAAAGGCGCAGGACATCATCGACGAGTCGAAACTGCTCCTGTCCGACTATAACGGCATCCTTCCCGATACCATGGACGAGCTGCTGAAATTCCCCGGCGTGGGACGCAAGGTCGCCAACCTCCTGCTGGGCGACGTCTATCACCTTCCCGCCGTGGTTGTGGACACCCACTGTATCCGCATCTCGGGCAGACTGGGTCTTGTCCCCGAAGGGATGAAGGATCCCGAGAAGATCGAGCGGATCCTCATGGATCTGATCGCCCCCGAGAAGCAGAGCGATTTTTGTCATCGGATCGTCATGTTCGGCAGAGAATACTGCCCCGCCAAAAAGAACGACTGTACCGTCTGTCCCCTTCGTACCCTCTGCAAAAGCGGACTAAGTACAGATATTTACAAATAATTCACAAAAAATCTGTCACAATTCGAATTCTTTCTCTCGTTTTATAGTTTATAGTAGAATAAAAAGTATTTTTCTCGGATCTGTGACAGTAGAGGAACGGTATGAACGACAATTCCTTCGAATCCGCAAAGCGGCTGATCGGACTCCTTCGGGACAAGCGCCTGCACGTCTCCGCCGCCGAGTCCTGTACCGGCGGACTGCTGGCATCCATTCTGACGTCGGTATCCGGCGCCTCCGAGGTGCTGGACGGTACGGCGGTCACCTATGCCCGGTCGGTCAAGGAGAACCTGATCGGCGTTCCCGCAGCCGTCATCGACGGGGAGGGAATCGTATCCACCGCCTGCGCCGAGGCCATGGCGGAGGGTGCCGCCAAGCTGTTCAATGCCGATCTGGCAGCCGGGGTCACCGGATGGGCGGGTCCCTATGACGGAGACGACGGACAGCCCGCCGGAACCGTCTGTATAGGGATCTTCGCCAAGGGATTGGATCCGGTATCGGTCTGCTACCGCTTCGCGGGCGATCGAAATACCGTGCGCCGCTCTGCCGCCGAAAGGGCGATCAAACTGCTGATCGACGCCGCAGATAGGCTTCCCGCAAAGAAAAGTGACACGAACATCGTGTAAGAAAGGAAAAATACTATGAAAGTTACTGTAATCGGATGCGGAAGATGGGGATCCTTCATCGCGTGGTATGTGGATCACATCGGACACCAAGTGAAGGTCTACGACAAGCCCGACTCCCCCGCCATGATC